>JBLNFH010000116.1:0-10750 GCA_050263475.1 Deltaproteobacteria bacterium | reverse complement strand
CGGCGACCGACGCCGCGACTTCCGCCGCCGCGGTGTCGCCGTTGATGTTGTAGGCCTCGCCTTCCGGCCCCACGCCGATGGGGGCGATGACCGGCACGAACCCGTCCCGCTCCATGCTCCGAAGCACTTCCGGGTTGACGCCCGTGACCTCCCCGACCAGCCCCAGGTCGAGCGGCGCCCCGCTCTTGCCCGGGGCGGAGTACTTGCGCGCGCGGATCAGGCCGCCGTCCTTTCCCGTGAGCCCGACCGCCTTGCCCCCGGACCGGTTGATGTGCGCCACGATCTGCTTGTTGACCGTTCCCCCGAGGACCATCTCCACCACTTCCATCGCCTCGGGCGAGGTCACCCGCAGCCCCTCCCTCCGCTCCGACGGGATCGACAGCCGGGAAAGCACCCGGTCGATCTGCGGCCCGCCCCCGTGCACCACGATCGGCCGGATCCCGACGTACTGCAGCAGGACGATATCCTCGGCGAAGGAGGCCATCCGCTCCTCCCCCGCCATCGCCGCGCCGCCGTACTTGACCACAACGGTCTTCCCGGAGAATTCCCGGATGTAGGGCAGCGCCTCGAGGAGCGTCTCGGCCTTCTGTATATATCCCTTCATGTCCGCTTCCCGGATCGCCGTCACAGAATGTACCGGCTCAGGTCCACGTCCCGGACGATCCCCGAGAGCTTTTCGTCCACGTACGCCCTCTGGATGACGATCTCCTGGCCGCCGATCTCCGGCGCGGAGAACAGGAGGTCCTCCAGGAGCTTCTCCATGATCGTGTAGAGGCGCCTCGCCCCGATATTCTCCATGCGGTCGTTCACCTCGCACGCCATCTCGGCGATCCGCTCCACGGCTTCCGGGGTGAAGACCACGCGCACCCCCTCGGTCAGGAGCAGCTCGGCGTACTGGCGGGTGAGGGCGCCGTGCGGCTCCGTCAGGATCCGCACGAAATCCCCCTTGGTCAGCGTGTCGAGCTCCACGCGGATCGGAAACCGCCCCTGCAGCTCGGGGATCAGGTCGGAGGGCTTCGTCATGTGGAAGGCGCCGGCCGCGATGAAGAGAATGTGGTCGGTCCGTACCATCCCGTGCTTCGTGTTCACGTTCGACCCCTCCACGATCGGAAGCAGGTCCCTCTGGACGCCCTGGCGCGAAACGTCGGGGCCGGTGTGGGACTCCCTCCCCGCGATCTTGTCGATCTCGTCGAGGAAGACGATGCCCTCGTTCTCCGTCCGCTCGACGGCCAGCTGCTTCACCCGGTCCATGTCCACCATGCGGGCGGCCTCCTCCTTTTCGAGAAAGGAGAGCGCCTCCGGCACCCGCATCCGTTTCCGGCGGGTTTTCTTGGGGAACAGGTTCCCCAGCATCTCCTGGAGATTCCCCTCGAACCCTTCCATGCCGCCGCCCGAAACGCCCATCAGGTCGATGGCGGGCACGGCGCTTTCCCTCACCTCGACTTCCACCGTCCGGTCGGACAGCCTGCCCTCCCTCAACATCGCCCGCAACCGCTCGCGCGACTCCTCCGCCTTCGGCTCCGCCTCCGCGGAATGGATCCCCGCCGGCCGGGCCGGGGGGGGCGGGAGCAGGAGGTCGAGAAGGCGCTCCTCCGCCGCCGCGCGCGCCTTTCCGGCCACCCGTTCCATCTCCTCGCCGCGGACCATGTGCACGGCGATCTCCACCAGGTCCCGGATCATCGACTCCACGTCGCGCCCGACGTACCCCACCTCCGTGAACTTGGAGGCTTCGACCTTGATGAACGGCGATTGCGCCAGCCGCGCCAGCCGCCTCGCGATCTCGGTCTTCCCGACCCCGGTGGGCCCCACCATGATGATGTTCTTCGGGGCGATCTCCTCCCGGAGCTCCGAAGGCACCTGGCGCCTGCGCCAGCGGTTGCGGAGCGCGATCGCCACGGCCCGCTTCGCCTTCTCCTGGCCGACGATGTGCCGGGACAGCTCCGCCACGATCTCCCGCGGGACCAGGGGGCGTGCGTCCGGCGCCTCCCTCTCTCTCCGCGTCATGGCGCCGCGATCTCCTCCGCGGCCAGGTTGTCGTTGGTATAGATGCAGATCCCCGCGGCGATGCGGAGCGCCTCGCCGGCGATCTCCAGGGCCGAAAGCTCCGTGTGCCGGAGCATCGCGCGGGCCGCCGCCAGGGCGAACGGCCCCCCGGAACCGACGCCGATCACGCCGTCGTCGGGCTCCACCACGTCCCCGTTCCCCGAGAGAAGCATCAGCTCCCTCCCGTCGGTCACCACCATGACGGCATCCAGCCGGCGGAGAACCCGGTCGGTCCTCCACTCCTTCGCGAGCTCCACCGCCGCGCGGCGGAGATTGCCGCGGAACTCGGAGAGCTTCCCCTCGAACTTCTCGAACAGCGTGAAGGCGTCCGCGGTCGAACCCGCAAACCCGACGAGCACCCGATCCTCGTACAGGCGGCGGATCTTCCGGGCCGTGTGCTTGAGGACGGTGTTCCCCATCGTCACCTGGCCGTCCCCCGCCATCGCCACGCGCCCTCCCCGCGACACCGCCACGATCGTCGTCCCCCGCGTTTCCATCAGGGCCGCCTCCCGGGACGGGAAAGGGGGTGGGCCGCCTCGTAGGTCCGCACGAGGTGGCTCACGTTGACCCTCGCGTACCTCTGGGTGGTCGACAGGGAGGCGTGCCCCAGCATCTCCTGGATGGACCGCAGGTCCGCACCGGATTCCAGGAGATGGGTGGCGAAGGTGTGGCGGAGGCCATGCGGGGACAGCCGCCTCGCGACCCCCGCGCGCCGCAGCGACCCATCGAGGATCCGGGCGACGCTGCGCGCCGTCAGCCTCCCTCCCCGCAGGTTACGGAAGAGGGCGCCGCCGGGCCCGGAATTTCCGGAAGCGGCGGGCTCGCCCCGTGTGGCCAGGTATTCCCCGAGCGCGCGGAGAGCTTTCTCCCCTACCGGGACGATCCGCACCTTGCGTCCCTTTCCCGATACCCGGACGGTGCCCTCCTCGAGGCTCACGTCCTCCCCGCGGAGAGCCACCAGCTCCCCGACGCGCAAACCCGAGGAGTAGAGCAGTTCGAGGATCGCGGCGTCCCGCGCTTCCCTCTCCCCCCCGCGCGGCATCGAACGGAGCAGGTCCATGATCTCGTCCACCGGCAGGAATTCGGGCAGCCGCATCTCCCGCCGCGGGGCCGCGAGCGGCGCGGCCGGGTTCCCTTCCCGCGCCCCCTGCCCGACGAGGAAGGAAAAGAAGGAGCGGATCGCGGAGATCTTTCTCGCGAGGGACGACGGCTTCAGTCCCGCGTACCGCGCGGACACGTACCCTCGAAGATCGGCCGTCGTCACCGCTTCCCATCCCCTTCCCGACCCCTCGGGGTCTTTCCCCTTCGTCTCCTTCAGGAACGAGCGAAGATCGGAGACTTCGCGCACGTAGGCCCGCACCGTGTCCCGGGACGCGTTCCGCTCCGAGAGGAGGTACTGCGAGAACCGGCCGATGGCGGCGTCCAATTCCGGAATCTCCCCTTCCCAAAAGGAAAAGATTTATGTAACACACAGGGGGTTAAATTTAAAGACGCTTCTGCGGAATTCCGAGATCGCGGAGAGCGCCGCGGCGGCCTGTCTCGCCTTGCGCTCCCGCTTTCGCCCGGGCGGGGGTTCGGGGAGGAGACCGTAGTTGGCGTTCATGGGCTGGCCGCCTCCCGGGCCGGGCATCGTGATGTGGCGGAGGAGGGACCCGATCATCGAGGCGTCGGGGAAGGCGGGGGGCTCCCGCCCCGCCACGGCCGCGGCCGCCGACACGCCGGCGACGAATCCCGATGCGATCGACTCCACGTACCCTTCCACGCCGGTGATCTGGCCTGCGAAGAACAGCCCCGGACGCCTCCGGCACTCCAGCCAGGGATGCAGGTGGCGGCGCCCGTCGAGGAAGCTGTTCCTGTGGACGGAGCCGTATCGGAGAAACTTCGCGCGTGCGAGGCCGGGTATCCGGGAGAAGACCCGTTCCTGTTCGGGATAGGCCAGCTTCGTCTGGAAGCCGACCAGGTTGTACATCGTCCCCGCCGCGTTTTCCTTCCGCAGCTGGACGACGGCGTGCGGGATCCTGCCTGTCCTCGGATCCGCGAGCCCCACCGGCCGCATCGGCCCGAACAGGAGCGTTCCGGGGCCCCTGCGGGCGAGCGTCTCCAGCGGCAGGCAAGACTCGAAGTACCGCTCCTCCTCGAATTCCCTGGCGGGAATCGCGCGGGCGGCCAGCAGCGCGGACAGGAAGGCCTCGTACTGCTCCCGCGTCATCGGGAGGTTCAGGTAGTCCCCCTCCCCTCCTCCTGCGCCGTACCGGTCGGCGCGGAACGCGGCATCCATGTCGATCGTCGCGGCGTCCACGATCGGGGAAATGGCGTCGTAGAAATAAAAACTCTCGTCCCCCAGGAGATCGCGGATCGACGAGGACAGCGCATCGGAGGGAAGCGGGCCGCAGGCGAGGATGGCGACCGGCGCATCGGGGATCGACCGCGCCTCCCGGTCCGTCACCCGAATGTTCGGGAGCGCACGGACCGCATCGGTCACCATCCGCCCGAAGCGTTCCCGATCCACCGCCAGCGCTTTCCCCGCGGGGACGCGGGCGCGGTTCGCCAGCGCCATCAGGTTCGATCCGAGCTCGCGCAGCTCCGCCTTGAGAAGTCCCTTCCCGGACTGCGGCTCCTCGGAGCCGAGAGAGTTGCTGCACACAAGCTCCGCGAACCACCCGGTCCGGTGCGCCGGGGAGGAGACCCCGGGCCGCATTTCCCAAAGGTCGACGGATATGCCGGCGGCGGAGAGGACGAGCGCGGCTTCCGCACCCGCGAGGCCCGCCCCCACGACGGTCACCTTCCCGTCAGGCAGCGGGTCCGCCGTCATGGGAATTCGCCCTCCTCTCGGGAAGGAAGACGGAGAACGTGCTTCCATGCCCCGGTTGGGACCGGGCCTCGATGAACCCCCGGTGCATCTGCACGATCCTCTGGGAAATGGCCAGCCCCAGCCCCGTTCCCCCTTCCTTGGTGGTGAAGAACGGGTTGAAGATCTTGTCCGTGCAGGCCGGATCGATTCCCGTACCGGTGTCGCTGACCGTCGTCACCGCGTATCGCTCTCCCTGCCGTACCTGAGGGAACAGGTCGAGCCGGACCAGGCCGCCGGCGGGAGTGGCCTGCACGGCATTGCGCACCAGGTTCCAGAGAACCTGCTTGAGCTGTTCGGCATCGCCGTCGACGAAAAGGTTCTTCAAAGGGAGCTTTTCCACTTCCACGCCTTTCTCCCGGGCCTCGCCGGCGCGGACTCCGTCGATGACCTCGCCGATCAGGTCCGCGATGTTCACCGGACCCACGTTGCGCAGGGAGGGTCCCGTGTAGGCGAGAAATTCGGAGATCAGCCCGTTCAGCCGGGTGCTCTCCCGCTCGATGATGTCGAGAAGCGTCCGGGCATCCCCCCGCAATTCCGGGGACTCCCGAAGCATCTGCGACGATCCGGCGATCGAAGCGAGCGGGTTCCGGATCTCGTGCGCCAGCCCGGCCGCCAGCTCGCCGACGCCGGCAAGCCGGTCGGCGATTCGGATCCGCTCCTCCATCAATTTTACCGGAGTCAGGTCCTGGAAGATGACGACCCTGCCGATCACCTTTCCCTCCGCGTCCTTCAAGGGAGATGTGGAAAACCCGAGAAAGATTTCGGCTCCGTCGGCGCGGCGGAAAAAGACTTCCGCCCGGGGCATCCGGCTCTCCCCGCGGGGATCCAGGAGATCCAGCCCCCCGAGCACGCTTTCCACGTATTTCCCCGTCACCTCTTCCCGCCGAACCCCCAGGATGGTGCACGCCGTCTGGTTGATCAGGCTCAGCCGGCCGAGCGTGTCGGTCGTCAGGATCCCGGAGGGGATGTTGTCGACCACGTGCTTGTGGAACGATTCGAGCTTCTGCAGGTCGTCCTCGCGGGCCTGGACGCGCTGGCGCGTCTTCCGGATGTCCTCCCCGAGCAGGCCGGACAGGACGCCGGTGATCAGGAAGCCGATCGAGTTCGTGAGCGCGGGGCGGAGGAACTGGGACCAGGCCAGGTGGACGTCCTCGGACCCCGGGGGGACGAGAACGCCGTGCATCTGGAGATACAGCATCGACACGTAGGAAACGGCGGACAGGGCGGCCCAGAGCACCGCCCCCTTGAGGAACATCTCCAGGCTCCCCAGCAGGATGATGATGACGTACATGAACGCGAAAACGCTGTCGACCAGCCCCGTGGCGAATACGATGACGGAGACGAACGCCACGTCCACCAGCGCCTGGAGGATGGAGACCGGAAGAGACGGCGCGCCGCTGCTCCAGAAGGCGAAACGGAGGAGGAGCCAGCCGTAGGAGAGGACGACGGCCACGTAGAGATACTTGAACCCGCCCGCCAAAAACAGCTCGGGTTCCTGGAAGTGGACCGAAACCACCGACGCCAGGAGGGCGAACGTGATCCCGGTTCGCACCAGAAGGAGGTTGCGCCCCCCGGAGGCTTCCCCCCCACGACCCCCGGCGGGGATCGCCGCCACCCCCCTTATCCGCCGACGACGCCTGCCAGCTTGAAGATCGGCAGGTACATCGCGACGACCAGGCCGCCGATCACGACGCCCAGGAACACCATCAGCATCGGCTCGAGCAGGGCGGTCAGGGCCTCAACGGCGGAATCGACCTCTTCGTCGTAGAAATCGGCGATCTTGTTCAGCATCGTGTCGAGCGCGCCGGTCGCCTCCCCGACGGCCACCATCTGGGTCACCATCACGGGGAACACCTTCGCCTCGGCGAGCGGGTCCGCGATCGTCTTCCCTTCGCTGATGCTCATCCGGGCGCTGATGATGGCATCCTCGATGATCTTGTTCCCCGCCGACTTCGCGACGATGTCCATGCTCTCCAGGATGGGAACGCCGCTGCTCACCATGGTGCCCAGCGTGCGGGCGAACCGGGCCACCGCGATCCGCTGGAGCAGGCTCCCCACGACGGGCAGCTTGAGCAGGAGCGCGTCGGTGACCTTCCTGCCCTTCTCCTGTTTCCGGTACCACCGGAAGATGGCGACCAGGACCGCGACGGCGACGATCACGAGCAGGAAATACTTGCGGGTGAAGGCGCTCAAGCCAAGAACAAACTGGGTGGGAGCCGGCAGGGCCTGCCCGAAGTCCTCGAACATCTTCCCGAAGATCGGGATGACGTAGAGGAGCAGGACCACGGTGACGACGACCGCCACCGCGACGATGGTGGAGGGGTAGACCATCGCCCCCTTGATCTTCTTGGCGAGCTTCATCGCCTTTTCGATATGCGCGGCGAGCCGCGAAAGGATCGTGTCGAGGATGCCGCCGACCTCGCCGGCCGCGACCAGGTTGACGAACAGCTCGTCGAACACCTTCGGGTGCTTCGACAGGGAGTCGGCGAAGGTGGAGCCGCTCTCCACGTCCTCCTTCACCTTCAGGATGACCGATTTGAACGCCTGGTTCTCCTGCTGCATCCCGAGGATGTCGAGGCACTGGACCAGGGGGAGCCCCGCATCGATCATCGTTGCGAACTGGCGCGTGAAGATCGCCAGCTCCTTCTGGCTGATCTTCCCACCGAACCCCGGCAGCTTGAACCCCAGGTCCCTGGCCTTCGGCTTGACCTTGGAGGGGATGATCTGCTGCCGGCGCAGCTGGGCCAGGACGAACGCCTCGCTGGGCGCCTCGATCTCCCCGGTTTGGGTCCCTCCCGCCTTGGTTTTGCCTTCCCAGACGAATTTCGGCATCGGTTCCTCCGCGCGTGCCCGCTAGCTTCTTCTTCCCGCCCCCTGCGGGGCGTTGTGCGCCGACGAGATCAGGTTGCGGAACTCGTCGGGATCGGGGCTTCTGCCGACCGCCTCATCCAGCGTGATGTCCCTGCGCAGGTACGCGGCGATCAGCGACTGGTTCATGGTCTGCATCCCGAACTTGGCCTGCCCCACCTGCATCTGGGAGTAGATCTGGTGGACCTTCTCCTCCCGGATGAGGTTCCGGATCGCCGGGTTGGGGATCATCACCTCCAGGCAGAGCACCCTGCCCATCCCCGACGCCTTGGGCAGGAGGATCTGGGAGACGACCCCTTCGAGGACGAACGACAGCTGGGCCCTCACCTGGGGCTGCTGGTAGGGAGGGAAAACGTCCAGGATGCGGTTGATGGTCTGGACGCACGAGTTGGTGTGCAGCGTGGCGAACACCAGATGGCCGGTCTCGGCCACGGTCAGGGCCGCCTCGATCGTCTCCAGGTCCCTCATCTCCCCGATCAGCACGACGTCCGGGTCCTGCCGGAGGATGTGCTTCAGGGCCTTCTTGAAGCTCTGGGTGTCCGCGTTCACCTCCCGCTGGTTGATGACGCATTTCTTGTGCGGGTGCAGGTACTCGATCGGGTCCTCGATCGTGACGATATGCTCCTGGCGCTCCGAGTTGACCATGTCGACCATAGCGGCCAGGGTCGTCGACTTCCCGGAGCCCGTGGGCCCCGTGACCAGGACGAGCCCTCTCGGTTTCTTGCACAGGTCCCTGAGGATTGCCGGCAAGCCCAGCTCGTCGAACGTCCGCACCCGGAACGGGATCGTCCGGAAGGCGCCCGCCACGGCGCCCCGCTGCATGAAGATGTTCGCCCGGAAGCGGCTCAGGCCCTTCACGCCGAAGGAGAGGTCCAGCTCCCATTCCTCCTCGAAGCGCTGCTTCTGGGCCTCGGTGAGAATGCTGTAGCAGAGCCTCTTCGTGTCCGTCGGGGTCAGCGGCTCCGCCGGCAGCGGGACCAGGCGCCCGTCCACCCGGATCGTGGGCGCGATCCCCGTCGTGACGTGCAGGTCGGAAGCGCCCTTCTCGTACATGACGCTCAGCATTTCGTGCATGGAAACCATCGGCGTCTTCTCCTTGGGACGGTCTTCCGCCGCTCAGTCCGGAGCGGTGACCCTCAGCACTTCCTCCAGCGTGGTAACCCCTTCCTCGAGCTTCGACAGTCCCGACTGCCGAAGCGTTTTCATCCCGAGCCGGACCGCCTCCCGCTTGACGTCGATCGCGGACCCGCCCCGCAGGATCAGTTCCTTGATCTCCTCCTTGACCGGCATCACCTCGTAGAGGGCGACCCGCCCCCGGAAGCCGGTGCCGTTGCAGTCGTCGCACCCCTTGCCTCGGGCGGGACGGGCATGCTTCAGCCGTTCGGTCCTCATCCCCGCATCCAGGAGGACCTTGGGGGGGATCTTCGCTTCCTGCTTGCAGTTCGCGCAGATTCGCCGTGCCAGCCGCTGCGCCAGGATGAGGTTCAGGGACGAGGAAACCAGGAACGGCTCGATCCCCATGTTCAGCAGGCGGGTGACGGTGCTCGGCGCGTCGTTCGTGTGGAGCGTGGAGAGGACGAGGTGCCCCGTGAGGGCCGCCTTCACGCCGATCTCCGCGGTCTCGTAGTCGCGGATCTCCCCCACCATGATGATGTCGGGATCCTGTCGGAGGAAGGAGCGCAGCGCCGCCGCGAACGTCAGCCCGATCTCCTCCTTGATCTGCACCTGGTTGATCCCGGCGAAGTTGTACTCCACCGGGTCCTCCGCGGTGGAGATGTTGTCGGTCGTCTTGTTCAGGTCGGCGAGGGCCGAATAGAGCGTCGTCGTCTTGCCCGAACCGGTGGGGCCGGTGACCAGGATCATCCCGTAAGGCCGGTGGATGGCTTCCTGGAAGTCCTTCAGCGGATCGGTTTCGAAACCGAGCTTGGTCATGTCCAGCTCGAGGCTCGCCTTGTCCAGGAGGCGCAGGACGATCTTTTCCCCGTGGATGGTCGGCAGCACGGAGACGCGGAAATCCATTTCCCGGCCTTTTCCCACCTTGAGCTTGATCCGGCCGTCCTGGGGGAGCCGCCGCTCCGCGATGTCGAGGCTCGACATGATCTTCAGGCGGGAGGAAAGCGCGTTGCGCAGCTTCAGGGGCGGCCGCATCACCTCGTAGAGCACCCCGTCCACCCGGTACCGCACGCGGAATTCCTTCTCGTACGGCTCGATGTGGATGTCCGAAGCGCGCCGCTTGATGGCGTCGGTGAGCACGAAGTTGGCGAGCTTGACGACCGGGGCGTCGTCGACCCCCCTCTCCAGGTCCCCGGCGTCGAGATCGTCTTCCCGGACGACCTCCAGGTCCTCGTCGAGCTCCGAGATGATGTCCTTGAAGTCCATCGACTGGTCGAAGTGCTTGTTGATCGCGGTGGTGATGTCCTTCTCCGAGGCCAGCACCAGTTCCACCGCGTATCCGGTCTTGAACCCGATGGCGTCGATGATCGCCATGTTCGAGGGGTCGGCCACCGCGACGATCAGCTTCGCCCCCACGCGGTTGATCGGCAGGGCCATGTGCTTCTGGACCATTTCCTCGGGGAGAAGGCGGACCACCTCGGCGTTGATTTCGTACTTCGAGAGATCGACCGCGGGGATGTTGAACTGCCGGCCCAGGAATGCGAGCAGCTCCTGCTCCTTGATGAAGCCGGCCTTGACGAGCACCGTCCCGATCCGCTCCTTGGTTTTTTTCTGGGAATCGAGGGCGTGGCGCAGCTGCTCCGGGGTGATGAGGTTCCCCTTAAGGAGCATTTCACCGATTTTGGTTGCCATTACGGACAAGGGACAATCACCATATTGGGCTATCAATTACACTATAATTAGCATAAATTTAGTCATCCGCTTGCAATTGTTTTCCGCGCAATGGAAAGGAATTCCCCTCCCGGCACCTTCTTCCCCGTCCAGAGGTAAAAGCTTCTCGCTGCCTGGTGCGCCAGCATCCCCAGCCCGTCGATC
>JBLNFH010000115.1:0-17060 GCA_050263475.1 Deltaproteobacteria bacterium | reverse complement strand
GAGGACCAGGAACTCTTCGACGCCCTCCGGTACGAGAAGGCGGTCGTACGGCTCAAGGAAGGGAAAGCCGACGATGCGGAACGGCGTCTTCGGGAGCTCATCAAGGACCAGCCCCAATTCTGCGGCGCCTACATCGCCCTCCACGAATACATGCGGTCGCGCGGCAACCTCGAGGAAGCGACCCAGCTCCTGCTCCTGGGGTACCGGACGACGCGCAACGCCGTGTTCCTCATCAAGCTCGAGGATCTCGGCATCGAGACGGAAAGCCCGCAAGCCGTGATCGGCGTCTACACGGATCTCCTCCGGGAGTTCCCCTCCGATTTCGACGTCAACCTTTTCACGGGAAAATCTTTCCTCCGGCTGGAGATGAACGACGAGGCGGTGGAACAGTTATTGAAGGCGGAATCCCTGGAACCGGAACGGGAATCCGTCCACATCCTCCTCGCGGAGGCGCTCCGGCGGAGGGGACGTTATGAATCCGCCTGCCAGCACTACCAGCGGGCCTTCGGCTACAAGCGGCGCTACCTCATCCCTTTCCGATGCTCGAAATGCGGCAAGGCCACCATCAAGTGGACCGCCCGCTGCCCGGACTGCGGAGCCTGGAACGCCTACTCCATCGATCACGGGCACAGGGAGTACACCGCACCGGCCTCCATCCGCTGACCCGGGGGAAGTCGCCCGAGAAGGCTTTTTGCGCAGTCTCGCGGCGGAGTCGCTGGGCGAGCTGGCGTGCCTGGCCTCGCTGTTTCCGGTTTCGCCCGTCCGTTTCTCCGCGGCAGACGTCCGGAACTGGCCCGCCTACCGCGGAGAGGTGTGCCCCAGCTGCGGCGCCTTCACGGGGGAGGGCCCTCCCCGCGGCGCGCGGTTTGTCTGTTCTTCCTGCGATCCCCATCCCCCGTTCGATTGCGCCCGATCCCTTTTCGTCTACGAGGGCAGCGTCCGGGAGGGAATCCGGGCCGCGAAATACGCCCGCCACGCCGTTCCCGCCGGAGCACTGGCGGAACGGCTGCTGGAGGCCATCCGTGGAGGATGGGTCGACCGCTTTCCGTCCGGTTTCCGTCCGGCCGTCGTCCCGGTCCCGATCCGCCCCGCCAAGTTTTTTCGGAGGGGATTCAATCTTCCCGCGCTCGTCGGTCAGGCCCTGGCCCGCCTCGCGGGCTGGCCGTTCGCTCCCTCCGCTTTGCGCAGAACGGCGGAGGGCCGCCCGCAGGCCGGGCAATACCTCGCGGACCGCGAGGAAAACGTGCGGGATGTTTTTCATGCCGCGCCCGGCCGGCGGCTGCAGCCGGAAATCCTCCTGGTGGACGACGTGTACACCTCCGGCGCCACGGCGAGGGCCTGCTCCCGCGCCTTGAAAACGGCGGGGGGCCGACATATAGTGGTCCTGACGGTAGCCCGCACCGTCCTCTGATTCCTCCTGGCGCATGGAGACCACCGGATGATCCGCCCGTTCAAGGCCGCCGTTCTGCAGTTCCGCATCGACATGGGCGCGGTGGACGCCAACCTCGACCGGGCGCTCGCGCTCCTTCGGCAGGCCGCCGAAAGCGGCGCCTCCCTGTGCGTCCTTCCGGAGATGTGGAGCACCGGGTTCGCCTACGACCGCCTACCCGCCCTCGCGCGCACCACCCCCGGGATCCTGCACGAATTGCGAACCTTCGCGTCGAGCAAAGGCCTCGTGATCGCGGGATCCCTCCCCGAGCGTTCGGGGGCCTACGTCTACAACACGTTTCACGTCATCAACGCGACCGGCGCGATCACCGGGCACTATCGGAAGGCCCACCTGTTTCAGCCCTCCGGAGAACACCTGCATTTCCGGAAGGGGACCTCGGCGGAAGTCGCACCGTCCGACGTGGGAATCATCGGGCCCCACATCTGCTACGACCTTCGATTCCCCGAGCTCTCACGGAAATATTTCCTGGAAGGGGCGACCCTGTTTTGCGTCAGCGCGCAATGGCCCAGCGTCCGGAAGGCGCACTGGGAGCTGCTCAATACCGCGCGGGCCGTGGAGAACCAGCTCTTCGTCGCCGCCTCCAACGCCGTCGGCCGGTCGGGGGACTTCCACTTTTCCGGGGGCTCGCTCATCGTCTCCCCGTGGGGCGAGCGGCTGGCATCGGGCGGAGAGGACGAAGGCCTGGCCATGGCCACGATCGACCCCGCCCAGGTCGACGATGTCAGGAGGAGGATCCCGTGCGCACAGGACCGCAACGAGCGCGCCTACCGGAAGACCCGGGCAGGAAAATAATTCCCGCCGGGAGGGCGGCTTCCTTTTTTTCCCGGCTGCGCGGGAAGGGAAAGCGGCTCGTCTTCACCAACGGCTGTTTCGACATCCTGCACGCCGGCCACGCCCGCTACCTGCGGCAGGCGGCAAGGCTGGGCGATGTCCTGGTCGTCGGGCTGAACGGCGACGACTCGGTACGCCGGCTCAAGGGGGAGGGGCGGCCGGTCCAGGGCGAGGCTGACCGGGCCTACCTGCTGGCGTCGCTCTCCTTCGTTTCCTACGTGGTGATTTTCCGGGAGGATACGCCAGCCGACCTGATCGAGCGCGTTCTCCCCGACGTGCTGGTCAAGGGAGGAGACTGGAAAGGCAGGGAGATCGTGGGGGCCGATTTCGTTCGGGGGCGCGGAGGGTCGGTGCGGACGATCCGGTTCCTCTCGGGGAGATCGACCACCGCCATCCTGCGGCGGGCAGCCGGGATTACCGGATCTTCCTCACGGCGGCGAGAAAGAGGGCGATCTCCTTCCTCGTCGTGAATGGCCCCGGGCTGACCCGAACCGTGCCCTCGGGGAAGGAGCCGAGCGTCCGGTGCCCGTTCGGGGAGCAGTGCAGCCCCGCCCGGACGAGTACGCCGAACCTCCTCTCCAGCCGTCCCCCCGTCTCCGCGGGATCCATCCCCTCCACCCGAAACGACAGCGCGGAGGCGCATCGGACCGGGTCGAGGGGACCGAACAGGGTCACGCCGGGGATCTTTCGCATCCCCTCGATCAGGTCCTCCAGCAACTCCATTTCCTTCTCGCGGATCCGGTCCACTCCCCTTTGCAGCAGCCAGGAAAGGGACACCCCGAGCCCCGCGATCCCCACGCCGTTCGGGGTTCCCGACTCCAGGGCGTCGGGATAAAAATCCGGCTGATGGTCGTTCTCGGACCGGCTGCCGGTCCCCCCCTCGATCAGCGGAACGAGCGGCACGCCCTCGCGAACGTACAGGAAACCCGTCCCCTGCGGTCCCAAGAGCCCCTTGTGTCCCGGGGCGGCGAGGAGGTCGACCGGCAGGTCGGAAAGGTCGATCGGGATCGCCCCCGCCGTCTGGGCGGCGTCCAGGAGGGAATAGGCCCCGGCACGGCGGGCGGCGCGTACGATCTCGCGCACGGGCTGGATCGCGCCCGATACGTTGGAGGCATGGACCACGGCGACCAGCCGGGTCTTCCGGCGGATGGCGGCCGCGACCGCCCCCGCATCGACCGCGCCGTCCGGACCCGCGGGCACCACGGTCACCATCACACCGGCCGTTTCGATCATCCGCCGCAGCGGACGCATCACCGAGTTGTGCTCGACGGAGGTGGTCACCACATGGTCGCCTGTGGACAGGATTCCCTTGATCGCCTGGTTGAGGGCCGCGGTGGCGTTTCCCGTGAAGACGAACCGGGAGCTGTCCTTCGCGCCGAACAACTCCGCCAGCCTCTCGCGGGCGGTAAACAGGTCCCTTGCCGATCGCAGGGACAGGGCGTGCCCCGAGCGGCCCGGGTTCCCCGCGCGCTTTATGGCGGAAGCGACCGCTTCGGCCACGCCTTGCGGCTTGGGGAGGGAGGTAGCGGCGTTGTCCAGGTAGACGAACTTGCGGGGGACGTACAGCGTAGCGCCTCTCAGGACTCCAGGGGGATGTGCAGGACGCGTCCCCTTCGCGGCGCCCTTCCCTCCTTCAGGTTGTTTCGCTCGGAAATCTGCTGGGGGGTGACCCCGTAGGTCTTGGCGATCTTCGAGAGCGTGTCCCCGCGGCGGACCACGTGCTTCCGCTCTTTCTTGCCGCCACGCGGGGAGGCGACGGACTTCTTCGCAAGACGGGTTGCCGTCCCCGGCAGGCGCAGCCGGCTGCCGGTCTTCAGGCGGCTATTGGTCTTCAATCCGTTCGCCGCCGCCAATTCGCCGACGGGAACACCGGTCCGCTTCGCGATGCGGGAGAGCGTTTCCCCCCTCTTCACGCGCACCGTCCGGGCCCTGCGCCCCCCGTCGTCGAAGCGCTTGAGCGCAGCCTCGACCTGCTCGGAGGACAATTCCTTTCCCGGAACCGCCTCTTCCCCGGAAAGGCCGGTCACGGGGATGACCAGCCGCGCGGACCGGCGCAGCCTGGGCCCCTTCAATCCGTTCAGTTCCTGGAGAACGGGGACCGTCGTCTGATACCGCTCCGAGAGGGATTCCAGGGTTTCGCCCTTTTTCACGGAGTGGAGAAGGAAGGTTACGCCGGCCTCCTCCCGAATCTCCTCCATCTGCTCTTCGGCGATCTTCCCATATCCCTTTGGGAGGCGGATCTCGTATCTTTCCTGGTTGGGGGGAGTGCAGAACCGGCGAAGCTCCGGGTTCCATTCCCTGAGGGACTCGTAGGGAACGCCGATCAGCTGCCCGAGGACGTGAAGGTCCGTCCCGCCGGGAACGTTCACCTTGTCGAACTCCAGCGGATCCTCGTACTTGACTCCCTCGAACCCGTACTTCTCCGGCTCCTTGGCGATGGTAAGCGCGGCGATCATCTTCGGTACGTAATCCTTCGTTTCCTGCTTGAGGTACCGGTGGCGGATCAGCTCGGTGTAATCATCGGACCGGTATCGGACCACCGCCTTCTGGATCTTTCCTTCGCCGGCATTGTATGCGGCCGCCGCCAGCGGCCACGAATCGAACATCCCGTAGAGATCCTTCAGGTACGATGCCGCGGCGTGGGTCGATTTCTCGTAATCCCTGCGCTCGTCGGCCCACCAGTCGATCCGGAGGCCGTACCGGCGGCCGGTGTCCGCGATGAACTGCCACGGCCCGGCTGCGTTTGCCACCGAGTAGGCTTTCGGAGAAAACCCGCTTTCGATGAGGGCCAGGTAGATCAGGTCCCCGGGAAGGCCGTACTTCGCAAGGATGCCCCGCATCATGTCGGCGTATTTACCGGACCGGGTGAGATACAGCTCGAACCTGCTCCGCCCGGCGTTCTGGAAATACCGGATGAAGGCATTGATCCGGCCCATCAGTCCCGGGTAGTGGCCGGCCTCCTTTGGTTCGCTGTCCTCCTGCGCGCTGACGAAAAATCCCTTGGACGGGGCTACTCCCAGCTCCTCTTCGCGGTTGGTCGACAGCTGGCGGTCCACCTCCCCCTGGGACATGACCCGGTCCGGCTGCTTCTCCTCCGGGGGAGCGACGATCGCCGGAACCGACTCACGCGGGAGCCGGGACGGCACGGCAAGAGGCTGTACCGGTTGAGGCGCGGCGGCCGCCGCGGGAGGCGCCTGGGGCGCGATTGCCGAAGCGGGCGCGGGAACCGCCTGGGGCGTGGGAGCTGGTGGCGGCACGGCTACTGTCGTCTTGGCCGGAGCCGGTGGAGGCGCGACGGTTGCAGCGGGGGCCTGCAAGGATGCGGCAGCCAACACGGGGGCCGGCGGCGTCTCGCCGGCGGCGCCGAACGCCGAAAGCGTCATCGAAAGTGCAAAAACGGTAATCGAGAAAAAGATGTATTTAGCCTTCCGCCTGCGCACTCCCCCTCCGGCGGATCTATAATAAGTGTTTATTTTGATTGGCCAATTAAGGTTTGTCAAGGCAAATATCTCCCCTTCCCGGGATGCGTGCGGCACCATCGCTCAGAAAACGACCGTCTCATACCCCCCCTTGTCTCGCAAAAGGTGGGCCGAAATCGGTAGCGTTTTCGCGGCGGAAAGGACCGCGCGGGCACGGTCCCGGTCCCCCTCGTGGATCCGTATCGCCAGGCCGCAATCGGAGGTCAGCCACTTGGGGGCGGGGATCAGCCGCATCGGCACCCCGGCTTTCTTCAGATGCTTCTCCGCGGACAGGACCTGATGTGTCCCCCGGAAGACCAGGATCATCTCTTGGTGGGAGGGACGCCCCAACGGGAAACCTCCCGTATCTGCTGTCTGGAATAGCCAGTTATTATATAGTGAATTTGTGATGCCTGACGGCAACATCTTCGGAAACCACGGCCAGCTCGCCCACATCGCGTGGATCGGGGTTGCCGCGCTCGCCATCAACCTTCCGCTCGGCTACCTGAGGGAGGGGACCCGGAAACTGTCGCTTCTGTGGTTCCTGTACGTCCACCTGTCCGTGCCGGTGATCGCATACCTTCGCATCGCCAACCACGTCTCCGCCTGGGCGATCCCGCCGTTCATCGCGTGCGCCCTGCTCGGCCAGGTCGCCGGGGGCAGGGTGAGACGGATCCGCCATAAACGAACGTGAAAAAAAAAACGGCCAGGGTTTCCGAACTTCTCGATGAGGTCCTGTCCGCCCAGGGGCTTCGCTCCGTCACCTGGATGTCCCGCCTCGTCTCGTCGTGGCCGGAGATCGTGGGGCCGTTGCTCTCCGGGAAAACATCCCCCTCCAAACTGCGTGCCCGCGTCCTCACGGTCCTGGTCCTCAATCACGCGTGGGCGCAGGAGCTCCAGCTGGGGAAACAGGTCCTGCTGGACCGGATCCGCCGCGTCCTGGGAAACGAGGAAGTGGCCGATGTCCGGTTCCTGGTCGGTCCTCTCCCCGATGCCGAACCGGAGGCGCGGGAAATTCCGCCCGGGAACGAAAATACGATCCCGGCCGTCGAGCCGGAGGGGATCGCGGCCATCGCCGACCCCGAAACCCGGGAGATCCTGCGCTCGGTGGCCCGAAAAGCCGCCTCACGGAAGCCGTAGATTCCGGTCCCCGACGCATCCCGATCCTGCCTGACGGCGCCTTCCACGACCGCCTGGAATCGCCTCCCGCTGCTGCGGAATCTTACTTGCTGACGACGGGAGGAGGGGCCGGGTACGTCATGTCGGGGAAGCTGACCAAATCCGATGCCGAGTGGAAGCAGCTGCTGACACCGGAACAGTTCCACGTCACGCGGAAAAAGGGGACCGAGAGGGCGTTCACCGGAGCGTACTGGGACACCCACGAGAAAGGGATCTACCAGTGCGTCTGCTGCGGGAACGACCTCTACAGTTCCGACACGAAATACGATTCCGGAACGGGATGGCCAAGCTTCTGGACCCCCATCGCGAAGGAGAACATCCGGATGGAGGAGGACAACAGCTTCTTCAGCAGGCGGACCGAGGTCGTCTGCGCCCGCTGCGACGCGCACCTGGGTCACGTTTTTACCGACGGTCCGAAACCGACCGGCCTTCGCTACTGCATGAACTCCGCCGCCCTGAAATTCGTCAAGGAAGGGTGATCCCGCGGTAGATCCGTTCCACTTCCGGGTGGTACTTCCCCTGGCCCGCATAGACGGCAAGGGGGGGCAGGATCGACATCTCGGGGACCTTGCGGCGTCTTCCCGCAAAGAGGAGGAGATTGGCCGGCCGCCCCTCATACGGGTGGACGAACCGGATCTTTTCGGGGTAGATTCCGGCATCGGCGGCGCAGGAAAGGATTTCCGGGAGTCGACGGGGCAGGCCGATCATGGCGAAGCGCCCCGCGGGGGACAGGTGCCTGCCCGCGGCCCGGAAGACGTCGGGGAGCGTGCACGTCACCTCGTGGCGAGCGATTTTTTTTCCGGGATCCGGATTCGTCCGGCCTTCCCCCGCCTTCCGGAACGGCGGGTTCGAAACGACAAGATCGAATCCTCCCGGTACGGGATCCGCCGGCTCGCGCCGGAAATCGCCGTGTACGGCGGTGAGCACCCCTTCCGGGCCGTTCTCCTCGAAGTTCCTGCGGGCGAACTCCCACAACTCGCGCTGGATCTCCACCCCCACCCCGCGGCGCAGCCCGGGGCACAACCGCGAAAGCAGGAGCAGGACGACGCCCGATCCGGTCCCGAGCTCGAGCACCGTACGGCCGCAGAACCCCGCGGCGAAATCGGCCAGGAGGAACGCGTCGATGGAAAACCGGTACCCCCGGGAGGGCTGCCGGACGGACAGGCCGGCAAACGGGCTCTCTCCTCCCCGGCCGCCTGCCGGGGCATCCCCCCTATGCGGGGACCCGCTCATCCCCGCGGGCGGAGAAGATCAAAAGACCCGTCAGGATCTTCGGGTAGAAGAAAGTGGTCTTCTGCGGCAGCACGTGCCCGGACAACGACACTTCCCGGAATTCCCGGACCGTCACCGGGTTCAGGAAAAACGCCGCCTGGACCACGCCGGAATGGAGATCCGACACCGCCTTCGCCGGGTCCTTATAGTACTTCACGTGCTTTCCCGCGGTCACCGCCTCGGGGGAGATGCCCAGCACCTGCTCCAGGAGGAACCCGTGAAGCAGCACCACGTCCAGGGGGCGAAGCTCCGGCGGGAACTTCGTCAGGCGCTCCCCGCAAAAACGCCCAAGGTCCGGGAAGGTGATCAGGTGGAACCGCCCTCCCCCCGCGCTCCAGGCGATCGCCTTGCCCTTTTTCCCGGCGGCCTCCAGGGCGTGGATCGCATCTTCCGGAGTCCCCTTTCGGGTCTCCATGGGGAGCATCGTCCTCACCTTTGCGGCGAACTCCTCCTCCGAAAAGGAGGGGAGAGAGTGAACCCCGCGGTGCGTGGGAAGGATGACGATCCCCTCGTCGTCCATGTTGCACAGGAACATGAGGGTGTGCTCCCAGGCCGCGTTCTCCCGCACCCCGTGTTTTTTCCTCATCTCGTCCCGGAACGCCAGGGCGGTCTCATAACGATGGTGCCCGTCCGCGATGAAGACCTTCTTGTCCGCCATCTTCCGCGCCGCCTCCTTCTGGGCCGCGGGGTCCTCCACCTTCCAGACCCGATGCCGGATTCCGAGGTCGTCGGTCGCCTGGAAATCGGGGAAAGCGGCCATTCCGCGCCGCAGGGAGGTCAGCACCTCGTTTTTCGGGTCCGAAAACAACCCGAAGATGGGGCTCATGTGCGCATCGGTGACCCGCATGAGGGCCAGCCGGTCCTCCTTCGGCTTCGAAAGCGTCCTCTCGTGCGGAAGCACCTCGCCTTCCCCGAACGCGGACAGGCGCAGCGCGCCCAGGAACCCTTTCCGGACAAAGCTCCCCATCCCGGGGATGGCGAACTCCTGCTCGTAATAGTAAAAGGCGGGGGCGGCATCCTGAACGAGCGTCCCCTCGGCGAGCCACTGACGGTAATGCGCCGCGGCGCGCGTGTACTTGTTCTCCGAAGGGCTGTCGCCCTCCTTCGCCATGCCGAAGTCGATCCAGACGATGTTGCGCGGGTGGCGGTTGTGGAGGGCCTTTTGCTCCTCCGGGGAGATGACGTCGTACGGGGGCGAGATCACCTTGGAGAGGTCGCCCGTCCGAACGGGGTCGAAATGGATGCCTCGAAACGGTGCCACGATCGCCATGGGTTCATCCCTTCTCTAGAAAATGGAGGATCTCCCGGAAAGGAACCGCGCCTTCCCGCAGGAGGACAATGCCGTCATCGCCTGCGCGAACCACCGTGGATCCCGGGGGACGCGCGGCTCCCGGCGCCTGCACGCCGGCCCGGGGTGAAGGCCCGTCCCAAAGGACCCAGTCCACTTCCCCCGTGAACTCGCGGACCACTTCTTCGGCGGTCTGCCAGTCGCCCGGGTTCCCGGCACGGTTGGCCGATGTTCCCGTGATCGCACCGCCCAGCGCGCGGGCCAGCGCGCGGGGAATGGGATGGCCCGGGACCCGGAGCCCCACGGTGCCGCTCCCCCCGGTGATCTGGGGCGGCGCGTCGGCCCACGCCGGCAGCACGATCGTCACGCCGCCCGGCCAGAACGCCTCCATGAGGCGCACGGCCGCCGGGGGAACGTGCTCCGCCCAGTCGGCGACCCGCTCGGGGCCGTCGAGCAGGAGCGGTATCGGCTTCCCGCCCTCGCGGCTCTTTAGCACGAGGAGCTTCTCAAGGCTTTCCCTGGAACGCGGATCGACCCCCAGCCCGTAGAGCGTGTCCGTGGGATAGATGACCATACCCCCGGCCAGTAGCGATTCGACCACCCCGGGCGGGAAGAACGCGACGTTGCCTGCATCGAAACGCGCCAGGCGGGTCATGCCGCGGCCGCACCGTCCAGGATGACGATTTCACCCTCCTTTTTCCCGAGCGCCCGGGACACCACGGGGCACTTGCAGCGCAGGAGGAAGACGGCGTTCCGGACCCGGCCGACCAGCGTCTCGAAGTTGGCCTGCCCCTTGGACAGGACCAGGTCGGAGCTCTCGATCCCGGTGCGGAATTCCGGCGCGCAGAGCGCAAGGTCGGTGCCCACGGACCGGTTCCCGTTCGAAACGATCTTTCCGTATCGGGACAACCCGAGGCCCTCCGCCTCCTGCGCGGTCAGGTCGTCGATGACGGGCCCGCCCTTCACACCGATCCAGACCTCCCGGATTTCCTCCCCCCCCAGCCGCGCCAGGAGCGGCACGTCGAATGCCGCCTCTCCGGCGTTGTCGAGCAGGATCCCGATCCGCCTCGCGCCGCGGATCCGTTCGAGGATCCCTTCGGGGACCTCGGGCGGCGCCATCCCCGCGAGGTCGGCGACCGCCTGCTCCTTCGACTCGCGCTCGATGATCCCGGAGTCCATGATATTCCCGAACACCGACATCCCTACCGCAGCCGACAGGGGATCCGGCGAAGCCGACACGATCCGTTCCGCGAGCCGGGACATGGCATCGAACCGCCGGAACTCCCGGAGCTTGATGCGCAGGAACGGGTCGTCGGTCCGAAGCTCTTCCCGCACGAGCGCCTGGAGGCGCGTGGCGATCCCCGCGGGGACCTCCCCCGAGGAGATTCCCGCGAGCATCCCGGACACCCGCGCCGCGACCGCCTTCCGCTCCGCATCGGAGGCCCCGTGCGACCGCGCCGCCAGGTCCGCCTGCCGCAGGAAGCAGGGGTAGCATTCGGGGGACAGGAAGATCATCGGACGTCTTCGGCGGCCGCGTCGACGGCCTCGGCCATCTGGCGGCGCCGTTCCGTAAGCGTTTTCCTGAGCTTCGGGTCGGACAGCGCCAGGATCTGCGCCGCGAGATACGCCGCATTCTGGGCGCCGGCCTTGCCGACCGCCATCGTGGCGACGGGAACGCCACCCGGCATCTGCGCCGTGGAGAGAAGGGAATCCAGCCCGGACAGGGGGGAGCTTGCCAGCGGTACGCCGATCACCGGCAATACCGTCTCCGCCGCGACGACCCCCGCAAGGTGCGCGGCGGCCCCCGCGCCGGCGATGATGACGGAGTATCCCTGGCTTTCCGCATCCCGCGCCAGCTTCTGCGTGCGCCCCGGAGACCGGTGCGCGGACGCGACGGTGGTCGTGCACGGGACCCCGAGCGCCGCCAGGGTGCGGGAGGTCTCTCCCATCACCTCGGCGTCGGATTTGCTGCCCATGAGGATGAGGACTTTCCCCGCCATCGCGCCTACACCCCGCCCCGCTCCAGCGCCTTTTTCCCGATGTCGCTCCGGCAGTACGCTCCCTCCCAGCGGATCTTCTCCACCGCGCGGTAGCCGCGCTCGATCGCGCTGCGGATGTCCCCGTCGACCGCCGTGACGCCCAGCACGCGCCCGCCGTTGGTCACGAGCTTCCCGTCCTTGACGGCGGTCCCCGCGTGGAACACCTGGACGCCGCCCAGCCGTTCCGCATCCTCGATGCCGGCGATGGGATATCCCTTCCGGTACGCCCCGGGGTACCCCCCCGAGGCCATGACGATGCACACGGTGGGACGGGGGTCGATCTCCATCCCGGCGTCGGTCAGTTTCCCCTGCGCGCATTGGAGGAGAAGCGGGACCAGGTCGCTCTTCAGGCGCAGGAACAGGGGCTGCGCCTCGGGGTCGCCGAACCGGACGTTGAACTCGAGCACCTTCGGCTCGCCGCGCTCGATCATGAGGCCCCCGTAGAGGATCCCGCGGAACGGCATCCCCTCGGCGCGCATGCCGGCGAGGAGCGGTTCGAAGATGTTCTTCATGGCTTTCCGCTCCACCTCGGGCGTCACCACCGGGGCGGGGGAATAGGCGCCCATCCCCCCGGTGTTGGGTCCCGTGTCGCCGTCGCCGATCCGCTTGTGGTCCTGCGACGTGGGCAGCGGAACGATCTTCTCCCCGTCGGTGAAGACGATGTAGGACGCCTCCTCTCCCGTAAGGCAATCCTCCACGACGACCTTCTCTCCCGCGGCGCCGAAGACCCGCTTCTCCATCACGTCCCGCAGGAACGCGACCGCCTCCTCGTAGGTCCCGGCGACCGCCACCCCCTTCCCGGCCGCCAGCCCGTCCGCCTTGATCACGACGGGAAGGCGGTGGGTCAGCACGTACTGCTCGGCGTCGTCGAAGTCGTCGAACACCCGGAAGTCGGCGGTCGGTACGCCGTACCTGGCCAGGAGATTCTTCGTGAACACCTTGGACCCTTCCAGCTGCGCCGCGGCAGCGCTCGGCCCGCACACGAGGAGCCCTTCCTTCGCCAGCCGGTCGGAAAGACCGGCCACCAGCGGGGCCTCCGGCCCCACGACGGTCAGGTCGATCCGGTTCCCGGCCGCGAAGTCCCGCAGCCCGGAAAGGTCGTCCGAGGCCACCGGCACGAGCTCGGCGTTCTTCGCCATCCCGGGATTGCCCGGCGCCGCGTAGATCCGGTCCACCAGGGGGCTCTGGGCGATCTTCCAGACCAGCGCGTGCTCCCTCCCGCCGCTTCCCACCACCAGTACTTTCAGCCCCACGCGTTCCCTCCTGTGCGGGAGGTTTCCCCTCCCCGACGCCCTCTAATGGCGGAAGTGCCGCACCCCGGTGAATACCATCGCCATCCCGTGCTCGTCGGCCGCGGCGATCACCTCCGCATCGCGCACCGATCCCCCCGGCTGGATCGCGGCCGTTGCCCCGGCCGCCGCCGCCGCGTCCAGGCCGTCCCTGAAGGGGAAAAAGGCGTCGGAAGCGACGACCGATCCCTTCGTGGGACGCTGGGCCTTCATCACCGCGATTTTCGCGGAGTCCACCCGGCTCATCTGCCCGGCGCCCACGCCCACCGTGCGGTCCTTGAGCGCGTATACGATCGCGTTGGACTTGACGTGCTTGCAGACCTTCCAGCCGAACAGCAGCGCCTCGAGCTCATCGGAGGTGGGTGGGCGCTTCGTCACGACCTTCAGGTCCGTTGGATTCAGGACGTGCCGGTCCCGGCTCTGAAGCAGGAGCCCGCCGCTTACCTTTTTCATTTCGTAACCCGCCTGTCCGCTCCAGCGGAACTCCCCCCCGGTCTCCAGCACGCGCAGGTTCGCCTTGGCGGAGAGGATCTTCTGCGCCTCCTTGTCGAACGCGGGCGCGATGACCGCCTCGAAAAAGGACGCCGCCACTTCGCGCGCGGTCTCGGCCCCCACCTGCCGGTTGAAGCCGATCACGCCGCCGTAGGCGGACACGGGGTCGCACTCCCTCGCCTTCTTGAAGGCATCCACCAGCCGGCGCCTGGAGATCCCGACCCCGGAAGGGTTGGTGTGCTTGATGATGACGGCCGCGGGGCCGTCGGTAAACTCCAGTGCGAGCTGCAGCGCGGCGTCGATGTCCACGATGTTGTTGTACGAAAGTTCCTTTCCCTGGAGCTGGCGGGCGCCCCCGAGGCTCGGTTCGTCGGGAAGTCGCAGATCGGCGTAAAAGGCGGCGGTCTGGTGGGGGTTTTCGCCGTACCGCAGCGACTGGAGCCGGCGCCACTGCGCCGCGAAGGTCACGGGGTATTCCTCCCGCGCGTCATCCCCGCGGCCCAGGTAGTTGGAGATCGCCGCGTCGTAGGCGGCGGTGAGCGCGAAGGCCTTCCGGCCCAGCTCGGCATGGGTCTGCGGATCCAGGTTGCCGTTTCCCTTCTTCAGCTTCGCGAGGAGATCCGGATAGTCGGCCGGGTCGCAGACCACCGCCACGTGCTGGCAGTTCTTGGCCGCGGAGCGAAGCATGGAGGGCCCGCCGATATCGATGTTCTCGATCGCCTCGGCGCGCGTGCACCCGGGCTTTCCGATCGTCGCCTCGAACGGATAGAGGTTGACGACCACCATGTCGAACGGCACGATGCCGTGGTCCCTGATCGTCTTCAGGTGCGCGGGATTGTCCCGCATCGCGAGGATCCCCCCGTGGATCTTCGGGTTGAGCGTCTTCACCCGGCCGTCCAGCATCTCCGGGAACCCGGTGTATTCCTCGATGAGGCGGACCGGAACCCTCTTCTCCTTCAGCAGCTTCGCCGTTCCCCCCGAGGCGTAGAGTTCCACCCCGAGCCGCGAAATCGCCTTCGCGAACTCCACGATGCCCGTCTTGTCCGACACGCTCAAAATCGCCCGATGGATTCTCGCCATGGTACGCTTCCCTCTCGAAGGAATTTCCGCCTTGTGATCGAAATCCGCTACGGCTTGATCGGGACGACCCCCAGCATGGTCTTCAGATCGTCGTCGGCGAACTTGATTCCGAAGCCGAAGAAGAACGTCCGCAGGTCGTTCTGGCTGTTGAGGATGTCGTCCACTCCGCCGGTAATGAAAAGGTTTTTGACGATATCATAGTTGCCGTACGCCTTCAAATGAGGGTGTAGCGACCCCTCCCTTCCGAAATCGAATGCGTCCAGCCCAACGGTCAGGCGGTCCCGGACCACTTCGTAGTCGACCCCGAACCCCCCGGTCGACTCCATGACCCCCCCCTTAACCGTCAAGCCGGAGAACCGCTTCGCGACAAGCGCGGAGAACTTGAGATCGTTGGAGAAGTTCTCGGAGTGAATGGTGGTCGGCACCCCGTTGACGGTCGAAGTGGTGTCGTTGACGTCGAGCTTTCCCCGGGGGTCGTCCACGACCCCGATGAGGTAATACTTGTCGGCGGCGGGCTGCAGCCGCAGGTTCACATAATGCTTGAACTCGGAGGGACCCGTCTGGTATTCGAGCCGGTAGTCCAGGAAGGTCTTGAGGGAGTCGCTCTTCCGGACGAACCGGTTGATCCCTTCCAGGGTGTCGTTCAGCGTGCCGATGGTGGTGTTGTCCGACACCAGTTTCCCCAGGGTGCCTTCCCCGCGATCGATCTTCGCCATCACCTTCTCCGCGGAGGAGAGGGTGTTGTCCAGCTTCGCCGAAGCGAGCTTGAAGTTTTCGATGCTCTCCCGGATGTTCTCCCGGTTTTCGCCGAACACCCCGCTGACCTGCTCCCCCATCGCCTCGAGCTTCTTCGCTAGGCCGGGCGTCTCCTCCTTCAACGTCTGCGAGAACGCCCGAAGGTTGGCGATGGTGATCCGCACGTCCTCCTTGTTGGCGGAAGAGATGTCCTTCAGGTCCCCGGTGAGCCGGTCCACGTTGGCGAGGATCCGGTTGAGCCGCTCCTCGTTCGCCCCCGCGACGTTCCGGAGCACGAGGGTCGCCTCCCGGACGTTCTGGAGGATCTCGGTCAGTGCCTTTTTCCCCTCCTCGGTCCCGAAGGTGCTGGCGAGGGTGTCGGTGAAGCGCTTGACGTCGTCCGCAATGAGGGAGAGCTTTCGGACCATGTCGTCCAGGTTGAGCGGCGGCTGGGTGTTGGCCACGCGGCCCCCGGGAGGCAGTATCCGGTCGGTCTGCTTCCCCGGCTGGAGCTCCACGTATTTCTCGCCCAGAAGCCCCTGGGTCTGGATCGACGCCACCGAGTCGACCGGTATGCGGATCCCCTGGTCGATCCGCAGCACGAGCCGGGCCCGGTTCCCGACGAGCTGGATCTCCTCCACCTTCCCGATCGGGACGCCCGCCATCTTCACGTTCGCCTTCGGCTCCAGTCCCGCCGCGGTCTCGAAATCCACCGTCAGGCTGTACCCCTTCCCCGCGATCCCCCCCCACTTGCTGACACGGAACGTGAAGTACGTGAGGATCACCAGCCCCAGCACCACGAAGATCCCCACCTTCGCCTCTCGCGACATCAGTGCCCCTCCTGCCCCGGGGAATCGCCCCGCTGGCGGACAAAGCGGACGAACTCCTCGTGCTCGGCCGTGATGGGCCCCTGGGCCCGTCCCTCCACGAACTGGGAGACGACCGGGTTCGAGGTGTTCCGGATCTGGTCCGGAGTCCCCACCTCGATAATCCTTCCTTTATACAACATGGCGATGTAATCCGCGATCTTGTACGCGGAGGCCATGTCGTGCGTGATGGAGATCGAGGTCACCCCGAGCGATTCCCGCAGCCGGATGATCAGGTCGTTGATGACATCCGCCATGATGGGGTCCAGGCCGGTGGTCGGCTCGTCGTACAGGAGGATCTCCGGCTCCGAGGCGATCGCGCGGGCCAGCCCGACGCGCTTTTTCATCCCGCCCGACAGCTCCGCGGGCATCAGCTGCTGGATGTCGCTCAGCCCCACCATGGCGAGCTTCTCCTCCACCACGTTCCTGACCTGGTGCTCCGGGTACCGGTGAAGCCGCCGCAGGGCGAACGCCACGTTGTCCTCCACGTTCATCGAGTCGAACAGCGCCGACCCCTGGAACAGCATGCCGAATTTTTTCCGGACCCGGACCAGCTCCCGCTCGTCCATCTTCGTCACGTCCTCGCCGTCGATCAGGACCTGCCCGGCGTCCGCCCGGAGAAGCCCCACCACGCACTTGATGAGCACCGACTTGCCGGTCCCGCTGCCCCCGATCACGACCGTGTTCTTCCCCTCGGGGACCGTCAGGTCGAGGCCGTCCAGGACGACCTTCTTGCCGAAGCGCTTGGACAACCCGCGGATCTCGATCGTCGGCACCCGTCGCTCCCCTCTAGTACATCAACGAGGTCATGAAGTAGTCCGAGATCAGCACCACCATCGAGGAGGCGACCACCGCGCGGGTCGTGGCGCGCCCCACGCCCTCGGCCCCGCCTCCCGCGTTGAACCCGTTGTAGCAGGAAATGAGGGCGATCAGGAACCCGAAGACGGCCGCCTTGACGAGGCCCGTGTAGATGTCCCCGAACTCCAGGTACTGGTACGTCTTGTTCGTGTACACGTAGGGGTTCGCCCCGAGCAGGTACACGGCGACGAAGTACCCCCCCACGATGCCCATGAGGTCCGCG
>JBLNFH010000114.1:0-3674 GCA_050263475.1 Deltaproteobacteria bacterium | reverse complement strand
GACGTGCGACCCGATGAACCCCGCCCCTCCCGTGACCAGGATGCGCATCATCCGATGTTCCCCCTTTCCCGTATCGTCGTCAGGAACTCCGTCACGGCTTCCTCCCAGCGCCTGGGGACCTCCCCCGTCGCCTTCCGGTATTTCTCCTTTCCCAGCACCGAGTAGGCCGGTCGCGGCGCGGGATACGAAAGCTCCGAGGTCCGGGCCGGCGAAAGGAACACCGGTCCCGGGACCGCGCGGGCCAGGGCGAACTCCGCCAGATCGTACCACGTGGCCTCCCCCTCGTTCGAGAAGTGGTACGTACCCCGGGCGCCCGCGTCCAGCAGCCGCCTTGCGGCCTCCGCAAGGTCGCGCGCGTAGGTCGGGCATCCCCTCTGGTCGGAAACGACGCGGAGCGGGTCCCCCCGCCTCGCCTTGTCCAGGACGGCGAAGACGAAGTTCCTGCCGTGCGGGCCGAACAGCCATTGCGAGCGGATGAGCAGGTGGTCCGGAGCCTCGGCCCGCAGCGCCACCTCCGCTTCCCACTTGCTCCTGCCGTAGGCGGAGAGGGGGGATGCCGCGTCGTCCTCCGCGTACGGGCGGGTCGAAGTCCCGTCGAAGATGTAGTCGGAGCCGAACGTCACCATCAGGGCCCCGTGCTCCCTGCACTCCCGGGCGACGTTCCGGGTTCCGTCGCGGTTGACGGCGAGCGCGATCGCCTCTTCCGCCTCCGCCTTGTCGACCGCCGTGTACGCCGCGCAATGCACGACGACCGCGGGGCGGAACCCCCCGACTACCCTCCGGCAATCCGTCGGCCGCGTGATGTCGCACTCGGCGAGGTCGGTCGCCAGCAGTTCGTATTCTCCGCGGAAAAGGTCGGCGATCTCCCTCCCCAGCAGTCCGTTCGCGCCGGTGATCAGCATCCGGTCCATGACTATTTTCCCGTCCCCCCCATCCCTTTCAGGGAAAAAAGGAGCTTGTAGCTGGTCTCGTCGGGCTTCGTCCTGCGGCTGTTCTCCAGCCCGATGCTCCAGCAATCGCTTTTCGGATGCAGGGTAAACGTCGCCGCGCCCTGCACCAGCTCACGGTTCTTCACCGAATAGCTCAGATCGGTCTTGATCCCGATGAACCGGTGCAGCCGCACCGCGAACAGGGCGTGGACGTCCTCGGCCAGGCCGCGGGAGCTCCGGTATTCGAGGAGAGCGCGGCTCTCTTCCGACTTCTTCCACTCCCACCCCAGGGAGGCGGCGGTGAACTGGCCCGCCCCCGCATCGAACAGCGTCTCCGCCGTCAGGATCCATTTCGAAACCGGACGCACCTGGAACCGCGTGTAGACGTCGGAAGCCGCATCGTGGCGCCCCGCCGCCCGCCCCGCCGACAGGTCGATCTGGTCCCGAAGCGACCTCACGAAAGGCGCCAGCGGGTCGATGTACGGAGCCCCCGTGGGATCCCTCCCGCCGACGTCCAGCGCCCATTCCACGATCAGGGAGGCCAGCTCGTACGGGCCCGTCGGCCGGTCGAGCCGGAGAAGCCTCTGCGTCACGGAAAACGTGAACTGCTGCTGCTCGCCGACGCGCGACCAGGCGTCCGTGATGGGGATCTCCCCCTGGTCCGTCGACGGGATCCAGCGGAACGAGGTGTTCGTCTGGATCGCATGGAGCAGCGAGGCCCCGTCGCGCCTCCGGAATTTTCTGCCGGAACCGGCTTCGATCGCCGCTCCGCCGACGGGAAGGATCCTCCACGCCTTCTCCGCCCCCCCCGTGTCCGACGTCGGATAGGAGCCCAGGACATCCGCGGCGAGGAAGGGGGTCGCCGTCACCGACGGGTAGAGCGTGAAGGTCCGGGAAACTTCCACGGATCCCCTCCCCCGCAATTCGCGCTCTCCGATGCCCCGGTAAAAATAGTCGGCGCTCATCTCCCCCGCGGCATCGATCGACGTGCCGCCCAGACTCGCCGGCAGAATGGTGATCGACGCCTCGGGCAGTCGCTGGACCGCGTTATCGTCGAATGTCCCCTGGGCGCCCTTCACGAACGTTGCGGCCATCGCCGTTACGCTCCGGTCGCCCCCGTACGACAGGAAGCCCCGTGAGGGGATGTTTTTCGCCGTCCGCAGGATGTCTTCCTCGACCAGGTCGAGGTAATACTGGCCGTCGGAGGCAACGTCCCACCGGGCGTTGGAGGTCCATCCCGTCCCGCCGTGGTACCGGTTCATCCCGTAGGTCCGGTGCCGGTCGTTTCCCGTCTCCTTGTCGTGGTAGGACGATATGTGCGCCTCGCCCTCCGAATCGCGATTCAGGACGTACCGGTATTCCACTTCCGGCCGGGGACCCCTCCGGCTCATCTCCTCCAGCGTGAAGGTCGCGTCGCTCCAGCGGTTGATCGCCCAATAGTACGGAAGCTGGAAGGAGTACCCCTTCGTCCCGCTGTGCGAGAAGGTCGGCATCAGGAAGCCGCTCTGGCGGGTGAGTTTCACGGGAAAGGCGGCCCACGGGAGCCACAACACGGGCACCCCGCGCAGCCGGAACGTCGCGTCCTTTGCGGTCGCGTACCCGTCGATGGTGACCTTGGCTCGCCTTACCTCGAACTTCCAGTCCGGTTCGGGGTCGCAGGGGCAGGTCGTCAGCGACCCCTTCTGGACCAGGAAGGTCCGCGGCCCGGTCTTCTCGAACTTTTCGCTCGAGATCTGGTAGTTGTTGGTGCTGAGGCGGATGGTGCCGTTATAGAGGACCCCGAGCTCGGTGTCCACGTTCAATACGATGCGTTCGAAGGAGAACTCGTCTCCCTCCTCCTTGTAGTGGACGTGCCCCATCAGCTCCGCCTCGCCGCTCCGGGAATCGTACCGGATGCGTTCCGCGCGGAGGTTCCGGTTGCCGAACCCGAGTTCGACGTTCCCTTCGGCGAGCGCGATGCCGGTGTCCTCGTCGTATTCGACCGTATCCGCATTCAGGGTCACGGGCGATCCGAGCACCAGCTCGGAGCCGGACCGCGGCATCGAAAGCGCCTTTCCCGACAACATCCCCGCGGCGTGCGACGCGCCGGGCCACGCAAGGAGCACCAGGAGAAACGACCCCGCCGCGGCGGCGCCGGGTTTCACGGGATCCTTCCGAGGCGGTGCCGGAACGCATCCCCCACGGCCGCCAGGGAGCCGCACACGATCACCATGCCCCCCGCGCCGGCCCACTTCCGGGCGATTTCCCACCCCTCCCGAAAATCGCTCGCCGGTCGCGCAGGGAGTCTCCTTCTCGAGCATGCCTCCGTCAGCTTCCGAAGCGTCGCCGCCCGTTCGTGCTCCATCGGGTACGGCACCCACCCGTCCACCGCCCGGGACATCTCCCGCAAAAACCCGGACCGGTCCTTGTCTTCGAGCATGCTCCAGAGCGCGATGACCCGCCCGTTCCCTCCGCCCTCTCTTTTTATCCCCAGTTCGCGCGCCAGCGCGGCGGCCGCGTGCGGATTGTGCGCCCCGTCCGTCCATGCGCCCCGGTTTCCCCTTCCCGGAAGCGGGCTGAACCTCCCCGGCCAGCGGGCGCGGGCAATCCCCTCCACCGCGGCCCGGCGGAAATCCCTTGCCGAACCCCCGTGCGCCGTGTGCCATCGCCAGGCAGCGGCGCAAGCCAGCACGGCATTGTCCCGCTGGAAATCGCCGGCCATCCCCGGCCGGACCGCGGAGATCGAAAGGCCGGGCAGACGGATGC
>JBLNFH010000113.1:0-3000 GCA_050263475.1 Deltaproteobacteria bacterium | reverse complement strand
AGCGTATCGCCCGTCGACGTCTCCTTGAACTTCGCCACTGCTGCGATCTCCCCGGCGGAGGCGGAGCCGAGCGGCCTCTGCTTCTTCCCCTCGAGCTTCAGGATCTGCCCGATGCGCTCGGTGACGTCCTTGCTGGAGTTCAGAGGGGCCATGTCGGGAGTCAGCGTCCCCGAGAAGATCTTGAAGATGGAGAGCTTGCCCGCGTAAGGGTCGGCCAGCGTCTTGAACACCTGGGCGGAGAAGGGCGCCTTCTCCGAGATGGCGCGGGCCTCTTCCGCCTTGGTTTTCGGGTTCACCCCCCGGACCTCCTTTCGGTAGGAGGGATCGGGCAGCGCGTAGTTGATCATGTCCATCAGGGGCTGGATGGCGATGTTGCGCATCGCGGAGCCGCAGAGGACCGGGAGGAACTTCTTCGCCAGGACGCCCGCGGTGAACCCCTTCCGGATCTCTTCCTCGGAAAGCTCGGTCCCCTCGAGGTACTTTTCGATCAGCGCGTCGTCGGACTCGGCGCACGCCTCCACCAGCTTCTCCCGTCCCTTCTTCGCCGCCTCCGCAAGATCGGCCGGGATGTCGGCCACCTTGAACTCCCCGGAATCGCCCTTGTAGACCAGGGCCTTCATCCGGAACAGGTCCACGACGCCCTGGAACCCGGCTTCCCTGCCGATCGGAAGCTGCACGGGCACCGCGTTCAGCTTGAGGATGTCGGAGATCTCCTCCACGGCCTTATCGAAGTCGGCGCGCTCCCGGTCCATTTTCGAGACGAAGGCGATCACCGGCACGTCCAGGTCGACGGCGAATTTCAGCATCTTCTCCGTCTGCACCTCGACTCCCGAGACGGCGTTCACCAGGAGCACGGCGCCGTCCAGCACCCGCATGCAGGCGCGCGTGTCGGCCTCGAAGTTGATGTAGCCCGGGGTGTCCGCGACGGTCACGTCCACCCTGTTCCAGGAATAGTGATGAAAGGTGGTGCTGATCGTGATCTTCCTTCGGATTTCCTCGGGGTCGTAGTCGAAGTTGGAGCTGCCGTCGTCCACCCGCCCCATCCGGTCGGTCGCCTTCGCGTTGAACAGAAGCGCCTCCGCAAGCATGGTCTTTCCCGCGCCTCCGTGCGCGATGATGCCGACGTTTCTCAGTTGGTGGATGTCCACGGTCCTTCGTACCTCCTAAAGGGTAGGCCGCCTCTCCCGGTTCAGGGCCCCGGCGCCAGGTTCCTCTCGTATATAATACGCAGTCCGTCGAGAGTCAAATTCTCATCAATTACGTGGATTTTGGAAGACTCCGAGGCGATCGTCCGCGCCAGCCCCCCCGTGGCGATCACGACGGGATCCGAGCGGAGCTCCCGCTTCATCCGGTCGAGGATCCCCTCCACGAGCGCGACGTAGCCGAAGAAGATCCCCGACTGCATGGCGGCCACGGTGTTCTTCCCGATGACCGTCGGCGGCTTCGCGATCTCCACTCGGGGCAGCTTCGAGGCCTGGCGGAAGAGGGCCTCGGCGGAGATGTTCGCGCCCGGCGCGATGATCCCCCCCATGTAGTCGCCCGTTTCGGAGACGTAGTCGAACGTCGTCGCCGTCCCGAAATCGACGATGATGCAGGCCTTCCGGTGCCGGGTAAAGGCCGCGACGGCGTTGACGATCCGGTCGGCGCCCACCTCCTTGGGGTTGTCCATCTTGATCGAGATGCCGGTCTTGACGCCGGGACCGACGACGACGGGGGTAATGCGGAAATAGCGCAGGCAGAGATCCACGATCGTCGGCGTCAGGGGGGGGACGACGGAGGCGATGATGATCGCGTGGATTTCCCGCGAGGAGAAGTGGCTGCCGTCGTAGAGATTGCGGATCAGGATGCCGTACTCGTCGCTGGTTTTTTCCCGGTCGGTCCAGACGCGCCAGTGATGGACGAGATGCTCCCCCTCGTAGACCCCCAGGACCGTGTGGGTGTTCCCGACGTCGATGACGAGAAGCAACCGCCGTCACCCCTCGAACTCGAGAATTTCGCCGCTGGCGATCGCCTCCGGGCGGGACGCGCCATCGCGGCGGAAAAGGAGCAGGCCGGATTCGTCCACCCCGAGGACCTTCCCCCGGACCTCCTCCTCGCGGCGACGGAGCAGCACCGTTTTCGCGGCGAGGATGTCCCTGCGCTTCCATTCGGGCAACAGGGCGCGGAAACCGCCGGACAAAAACGCATCGTAGCATTCCGCGAAGGCGTCGAGAAAACGCGCGAGGACCTCCACGCGCCGGAACGGCCTGCCCGCCAGGATCCTCATGGAGACCGCCTTCTCCGCGAGCTCCCCGGGGAAGCAGGAGCGCTCCGCGTTGACGTTGAGGCCCACACCGATCACCACGTGGCGCAGCCGGTCGGGGTCCGCGGACATCTCCGCCAGGATCCCGGCGGCCTTCCGTCCCCCGAGGAACAGGTCGTTCGGCCACTTGAGCGCCGCCCGCAGGCCGGAGAGTTCCTCCACCGCCGCTGCCAGCGCGATGGCCGTCACCAGCGTGAGCTGCGGGGCGTGCTGCGGGTTGATCGGCGGCCGCAGGAGCAGCGACAGGTAGAGGTTGACGCCGGGGGGGGACTCCCACTTCCGTCCCATCCGGCCCCGTCCGGAAGTCTGCATGTCGGCGCACACCACCGTGGCGTGGCTTTCGCCTTTGGCGGCAAGTTCCGAAGCGCGGAGATTGGTGCTGTCGGTTACGGGGAAATAAACGAAAGACTTCCAGAAATCGCGGCGGGACAGGCGGGAAAACAGCTCCTGGTCGTCGATCCGGTCGGGGCGCCCGAGGAGCCGGTAGCCGGCGCCCCGGGCCCCTTCAATGCCAAATCCTCGTCGTCGTAAGCCCTGGACCTGCTTCCAGACGGCGGCCCGGGACGTCCCAAGGCGCCTTCCGATCTCCTGGCCGGATACGAACCGCCCCTCGCATTCCTCCAGTATCCGCCGGAGCAGTTCCCCCATCGGTCTCCCGGTTCCGAGACTCTCTATCGATGTCCACTCTCTTTAGCCTT
>JBLNFH010000112.1:0-3205 GCA_050263475.1 Deltaproteobacteria bacterium | reverse complement strand
CCCTGTGCCTGTTCATGTCCAACGGGAAGGGAAAGGACGCTGTCCTGCCGCCGGGTCCGATCCCGCGCGTCGCACAATCCCCCCCGGTGACGCCCGCACCCGCCGGCATCGCCGAGGAAGCCTCGAAGCGCCTGCCTGCCGTTGCGAGCCGGGAAAGGGAAGAATCGGCGGCCTCTGCCGGCCAGGAGCCGCTCAACCCCGAAGACCGGGAGATCATCGCAAACCTCGACCTGCTCGAGGACCCGTCCGCCATCGATGCGCCCGGAGAGGTCGACGAGATGGAGATCTTCGTTCCCTCGGGCAGGAGACAGGGGTGAGCCGGGAGGCCTCCGGCGGCTTGCCCGGAAGGGCTCTCGGGGCGCTGCTCATCCTCCTGGCGGTGTACCTTGCCGGTCCCCTCCCGTCCGCGGAGGCATCGAATCGGGGAGGGCCGCCGCCGGACCGGATCCAGGCGGGCCCCCGCGGGGAGATCACCCCCGACAAGCTGGAGCGTTGGCGGCAGATGACCCCGGAGGAGCGGGATCGAATCCGGGAGCGGTACCACCGGTGGAAGGAGATGTCCCCCGAGCAGCGGGAACGGATCATCGAGCGCCGGAAGCGCTGGCGCGAGCTTCCCGAATCGGAGCGCAACTACCTGCGGCAGCGGCGCGAAATCTATCGGGGCGCCTGGCCCGGGGAGAAGAGGGTCATCGACAAGTTCTTCCAGCATTGGCGCGGCCTCCCGCCGGAGCGCCGTCATACGCTGAAGGGCAGGTTCATGGATTGGCGCGGCATGCCGGCCGCGGAGCGCGACGAGCAGATGATGAACTGGAGGTTCTACCGGAACCTCCCCCCGGACGAGCAGAAGGTCATGCAGAAGTTCCTGTTCTCGGAACCCCCGGCGCGGCCGTCGCCCGGCCCCCCCGGATCCCCTCCGAACGCTCCTCCCCCGGGCCCCGGGGGACAGGGCGGATCGACCCGACCCCCTCGTGAATGAGCACAGGGAGGGGTGGATGCGCGCTGCGCTCCGCGAGGCGGAGAGTGCCGCCGCCGCGGGCGAGGTCCCCGTGGGAGCCGTTGTCGTGGGGCCCTCCGGGGAGATCCTGTCCCGCGCCCGCAACAGCCCGATATCGGCAAACGACCCTACTGCCCACGCCGAGCTGCTCGCCCTTCGGAAGGCGGCGAAAAAGGTCGGCAACTACCGTCTTACGGGATGCCGCCTGGTCTCCACGATCGAGCCGTGCCCGATGTGCGCCGGCGCCGCCGTCCACGCTCGCGTCTCCGAAATCATCTATGGGGCCGACGACCCGAAGACCGGCGCCGTCCGAAGCCTCTACCGGATCGCTTCCGACCCTCGCCTCAACCACCGCATTCACGTCATCTCCGGCGTCCTGGCAGAAGAATGCTCCGCCCTCGTCACGGAATTCTTCCGCACGAAGAGGAAACAGGAATAACTTAACCCCAGGGACGTTCTTTAACTTAATATCTCGGGACGTTCGTAAAACTTTGTCCAGAAGTTCAGGGACGTTCTTTAAGTTTTTCAATTATGTAAGGTAGCTATGAAAAACTTAAAGAACGTCCCCTTCTGAAAGTTTTACGAAACGACCCTAAAACGATATTAAGTTAAAGAACGTCCCTAAGTTTTCAGAACAGCGGGGAGAAGATCCTCGCGGTGTCCTCCAGGAGGCGGGCCAGCCGGGGGCGACGGCGGAACCGGGCGGCGTCGAGTTCTTTCGCGGAGAGGAGGTCCGTCTCGAATCCGGCAGATAGCGCCTCGATCTCCTTTCCGCTGTATACGAATACCCCCAGCTCGAAATTGAGAAAGAAGCTGCGGATATCCACATTCGAGGATCCCACGACCCCGACGTCGTCGTCGATGATCAGCACCTTGGAATGGAGGTTGGTCGGCTGGTAGAGGAAGATCCTGACTCCCGCCGCCATCAGATCCTCGAAGTACGAGCGCCCGGCCAGCCAGACCGTCTTGAGATCCGATTTCTTCGGAACGATGAGGCGCACGTCGACGCCCCTCAAGGCGGCATTTTCCAGGCTGGTGCTGATCGCGTCGTCGGGGACGAAGTAGGGCGTCGCGATCCAGATCCGCTTGCGGGCCAGCGTGAACGCCGTGAAGACTCCTTGGTAGATGGGGCGCATCGCCCGGTCGGGTCCCGACGCGACCACCTGGAGGATGCCTCCCGGCGGCCGGAATCCGTGCAGGGGAAGCGGGGGGAACAGGTTTCCTTCGGGCGCGGTCTCCTCCGTGGCAAACGCCCAGTCGTCGAGGAACAGGTACTGCAGGTCCCGGACGGCGGCCCCCTCGACCGACATGGCGCTGTCCCGCCACAGGCCGCGCCCCGCCCGGGGGCGCATGTAGCGTTTCCCGATGTTCATCCCGCCGACGATGGCGGCCCGCCCGTCCGCGATCAGGAGCTTGCGGTGGTTGCGAAGGTGGGCCGACCACTTGCGGTGCAGCGGGAGGGCGGGGAGGAATGCGGAGACTTGTCCGCCCGCTTTCCGCAGGGGGCCCACGATTCCGAGCAGTGCGCGCCAGGACCCCACCGCGTCCAGCAGGAGGCGGACCCGGATCCCCGCCCTCGCCCGGGAGGCGAGTGCGTGGATGAACCGCTTCCCGATCACGTCGACGTCCAGGATGAAGAACTGGCCGTGGATGTGGTCGCCGGCCCCCTCGATCAGGCCGAGGACCCCGTCGAACGCCGCCACGCCGCCTTCGATGACCGTGACGCGGTTCCCCGCGACGGGCAGGGGCGCGCCGGTCGTCGCCAGAACGCGCCCGCACGACGCCGCGATGGGAGAGGGAAGCTCCTCGGGCCGCACCCGGCTCTCGACGGGGCCCTTGATGGAGCCGGCCGCCACGATTTTGGCCCGGATGTGCCGCCGGATCCGGCGCCCCCCTACAAGAAAATAGAGGGGGACGCCCACCACGGGAAGCAGGGCGATGGAGAGGACCCACGCGACGGTGGCGGCGGGCTGGCGCCGCTCGAGGATGATCCGGGGAATGAGGATGAGGGCGAAGACGTATCCCGCCGTTGAGAGGACCAGCGCGGCGATCCGCCAGCCGTCGTGCATCGGGCGCCTCCTCGAAAACAGGGATGCGAAAAAAATTTACCTGATACCAGGGACGTTCATGAAACTTTAACGTGAAATTCGGGACGTTCTGAAAATTTACTTTTTCAAAGGTTCATGAAAGCCCAGGGACGTTCTTGAACTT
>JBLNFH010000111.1:0-3363 GCA_050263475.1 Deltaproteobacteria bacterium | reverse complement strand
CGGGAGCTTTCCGAGACCGCCGATCGCAACCTGAAGGGGTTCGACCAGGTGGCGGGGCATCTCAAGGAGCTCTCCGCCGCGACGGGGCAGGTGGTCCTTCTCTCCCGGGACATCAGCCAGCTGAACGTCCTGCTCACCCAGCCCAAGTCCCGCGGGGCCTTCGGGGAGCTCACCCTGTCCCAGATGCTTGCGGACCTGTTCGGGAACCACGCCGATATGTTCGAGCTCCAGTACCCGATGGAGGGGGGAGAGCGGGTGGACGCGGCGATCTTCGTTCGGCCCGACCGGAGCCAGTTCGTTTGCGTGGACGCGAAGTTTCCGATGGCGAATGCGCAGCCGCTCCTGGAAGGGGAGATCGAGGAGGGGGAGCGAAGGGAGTGTGAAAAGGCGTTCGCCCGGGACGTGCTGGTTCAGGCGGAATCGATCCGCGCGAAATACATCAAGCCCCCCACGACGCTGGATTTCGCTTTCCTCTTCGTTCCCGCCGAGTCCGTCTACTACCTCGTCCTGCGCGACCGCTCCCTGCACGAGCAGCTCCTCAGGCTGCAGGTGGTCCCCACCTCCCCGAACGGGTTCTACGCGTACCTGCAGGCGCTGGCGTTCGCGTTCCGGGGGTTCCGGATCGAGCAGAAGACAAGGGAGATCCAGAGCCTGTTGGAGCGCGTTGGGAAGGATTTCGAGCGGTTCGCGGATAATTTCCGGATCTTCGGCAGGCACCTGGACAACGCCCAGGCCAAGTACATGGAGTCGATCAGGGACGTGGAGCGGTTCCGGGCCCGGATCGGATCCCTCCGCAGCGGGGAGGGGGAGCTCCCGGAGAACTGAGGCGGTGCGGCTTCTCCCTGCCTTTACCGGTCGAGCTGGGAGTGCAGCTTGCCCCGAAGCCGAAGGACCGCCTGCGCGTGCAGCTGGCAGATGCGCGGCTCTCCCAGCCGGAAGATGTCGCTGATCTCCCGCATCGTCAGGTCCTCGTAATAGTAGAGCGCGATCAGCCGCTGTTCCCTTTCGGGCAGCGTGTCGATCGCCTTGGCGAGCACCTCCTTGAGATCCCGCAGCAGCTCTTCCTCGCGAGCCTCGTTTTTTGCGGCCTCCGACAGGAAATGATGGACGCCGCTGCCGTCGTCGTCCCCGGAATCGTCGTGGGAGAGGACGGTCAGCCCCGAAAGCATCGCCAGCTTTTTGCGGAGCTCGTCCACGGAGATCCGCAGGTCGGCCGCGACTTCCTCTTCCTCGGGAGGACGCCCCAGCAACGCTTCGAGCCGGCTGTAGGCGTTCTGCAGGCGGGTGGAGGACTGTCGCACGGACCGGGGGAACCAGTCCATCTCACGGAGGTAGTCGAGCATCGTCCCGCGGATCCGGAACTCGGCGTACGTCTTGAACTTGATCCCCCGCGAAGGGTCGAACCGGTCGGCGGCGTCGAGCAGGCCGACGATCCCCGAACTCACGAGGTCGTCCATCTCGATGTTGGGCGGTACGCGCATCTTGATGCGCGACGCGTGGTATTTGATCGTGGGGATGAATTCGCCCACAAGCGCATCCCGGTCGAACGCGGGCGGCGGAGGGGATTCATCACGTCTGCAGGCCATCACAGCTTCTCTCGGGGCCACGTTGCCTCCTCTTGTTCCAGGGTGCCTTTGCGGGTTGCGCGTATATAGGACAGCAACAGGCATGCCAAGGCGGCATTCTGTTTTAACTAATTGAAATATAATGGAATTGATTATTTTCGAACGCGGCGCGGGCGGAGAAAACAAGTCAAATTATTGACAGCCTTTCAGGCGTCTGACAATTCTGGGCAGTCGCGGCGTTTTCGCTTGAGCATCTCAAGGAGGGTTGTCCGCTTGAGTCCCAGGAGTTCCGCGGCCTTGTTCTTGTTTCCCTTGGAAAGGGCCAGGGCGTGCGCGATTAGCCGGTCCTGGAACGCCTCCGTCGTCTTCCGCAGGTCGATCCCGTCGTCGCCGAAATCGACTCCCGAGGTGAGGCGCACCGCACCGCTGTCCTGCATCGCCGGGGGAAGATCATTCTTCTCGAACCAGCCGCCGCTTTTCAGGATGACCAGCCGCTCCACGAGGTTCTCGAGCTCCCGGATGTTGCCGGGCCAGGGATACCGCATCATCGCCTCCCTCGCCTCCGGCCCGAATCCCGGCAGGTTTCGTCCCGTTTTCCGGTTCCACTTGCCGAGGAAATGCCCGGCGAGGATCGGCACGTCGTCGATGCGTTCGCGCAGGGGGGGCAGGTGGATGGGGATCACGTTGAGGCGGAAAAAGAGATCCTGGCGGAACCGGCCCGCGGCGATTTCCTTCTCCAGGTCCCGGTTCGTCGCCGCGATTACCCGCACATCCACGTTCATGGTCTTCGTTCCGCCCACCGGGATGAAGGATTGGTCCTGCAGGACGCGCAGGAGCTTGGTCTGCAGGGGGGGGCTCATCTCGCCGATCTCGTCGAGGAAGATCGTGCCGCGGTTGGCGGTTTCGAACCGCCCGCTCCGCTCGGCGTGGGCGCCGGTATAGGCTCCCCTGACGTGCCCGAAAAGCTCGCTTTCCAGGAGCCCTGCCGGGATGGCGGAGCAGTTGACCGTCACGAGGATCCGGTCGGCCCGACGGCTGTTGTAGTGGATCGCCCGGGCGATCATCTCCTTCCCGGTTCCGCTCTCGCCGAGGATGAGAATGGTGGAGTCGGTAGCGGCGACCTTCGTGACGAGATCCAGGACCTGGCGGATCGGCTCGCTCAACCCCACGATGTTCTCGAACGTGTAGCGCTGGATGGCCTGCGTCTTGAGGTGGAGGTTCTCTTTCCGGACGGAGGTGAGCTCCAGCGCCCGGCCGACCAGGTTGGATACCTCCACCACCTTGAACGGTTTCGTGATGTAGTGGAAGGCGCCCAGCTTCATCGCCTGCACCGCGTTTTCCACCGTCCCGAACGCCGTCATCAGGATGACCTCGCATTTCGGGAGGACGCTTTTCGCGTGGGAAAGGACCGCCAGCCCGTCGACGCCGGGCATCATCAGGTCGGTCAGCACCACGTCGATATCGTTCCGATCGATGATCGAGATCGCCTCGCTCCCCGATTTCGCCGCGTGGAGGCGGATCTCCGGGGAGGAGAACACCTCCTTGAGGAGGGCGATCGTCATCTCTTCGTCGTCGGCGATCAGAAGCGATTTCGGCATGGAGCAATTTTACCCCGGTTTGGATAAAGTTTCCCCCGGAAAGGTCCGATAAGGCTTATGCAGGCCTAAATCCTCGCCCGGAGACCCAAGTCGCGTGAACCCTTCGAATCGAAAGGGAAACGGAAACGGGAACGCCCCCCCCAAGGGATCCGGCGACGCGCCCGCTTCTCCCCCCGTCCACGCCGAAAAAGGGGGGGGTG
>JBLNFH010000110.1:0-3257 GCA_050263475.1 Deltaproteobacteria bacterium | reverse complement strand
CGCGACGACGAGGTGGTGGTGAGCGAGCCTTTCGCGGAGGCGCACCGGTTCGCCCCCGGGGATTCCATCGCGGCGGTGATCAACGGGAAGCGCAGGCGCCTCACGATCGTCGGGATCGGCCTTTCCCCCGAACACATCTACCAGATCGGCCCGGGGGCGCTGTTTCCGGACTACAAGCGGTACGGGATCTTCTGGATGGCGCGGGCCCCGCTTTCGGCCGCCTACAACATGGAGGGGGCGTTCAACGACGTCGCCCTGACCCTGTCCTCCGGGGCTTCCGTTCCGGACACGATCGGGCGGCTGGACGGGCTCCTGGTGAAGTACGGCGGGCTGGGCGCCTACGGCAGGAAGGACCAGGTCTCCCACCGGTACCTCTCCGAGGAGTTCCGGCAGCTCGGGACCCTTGCCGCCATCTTCCCCGCCATCTTCCTCGGCGTGGCGGCGTTCCTTCTCAACGTTGTCCTCAACCGCCTCGTGGGGACGCAGCGGGAGCAGGTCGCGGTCCTCAAGGCGTTCGGCTACTCGAACCTGGATGTGGGCATCCACTACGCGACGCTCGTCGTGCTGATCGCCCTCGCCGGGGCGGCCGGAGGGCTGGCTGCCGGGGTCTGGCTCGGAAAAGAGCTGAGCGGGGTCTATATGGATTTCTACCGGTTCCCCTACCTGGAGTACGTCCTCAAGCCGGGGAAAGCGGCGCTCGCCTGCCTCGTGAGCGCGGCGGCCGCCCTGCTCGGCGCCCTGCAGGCCGTCCGCAGGGCAGCACTGCTACCGCCGGCGGAGGCGATGCGCCCGGAGCCGCCGGAGCGGTACCGGGAAACGGCGATCGAGCGCCTGGGGCTCAAGCGGATGCTCTCCCAGCCGGCGCGGATGATCGTCCGCCATATCGCCCGCAAGCCTGTCAAATCCCTGCTTTCCTGCGTCGGGATCGCGTTTGCCTGCGCCATCCTGATGATCGGCAGGTTCCAGGAGGATGCGATCGACTTCATGGTGGACGTGGAGCTGCGCGCCTCGCGGAGGGAGGACCTGACCGTCTCCTTCGTCGAGCCGGCATCGCGCGGCGCGCTGTACGAGCTGCGGGGGCTGCCGGGAGTCGAGTTCGGGGAGCCGTACCGGACCGTCCCGGTGCGGCTGCGGCACGGGCACCGGACCTATCGCACCGTCCTGCGGGGGATCGAGCCGGGCTCCCGCCTGTACCGGTTGCTGGACACCGAACTCCGTCCCATCGAGCTTCCGGCCCATGGGATGCTCCTCACCGACCATCTCGGGAAGATCCTCGATGTCCGCCCGGGAGACATGGTGACCGTCGAGGCGCTCGAGGGGAGCAGGCCGGTCCGGGAAACGGAGGTCGCCGACCTGGTCAAGCAGTACGTCGGCGTCTCCGCATTCATGGACCTTTCCGAGCTGAATCGCCTCATGAGGGAAGGGGAGGCGATCTCCGGGGCCTACCTGTTCGCCGACAAGCCGGACCTTCCGGAGATCTACCGGCGGCTCAAGGAGATGCCGCGCGTGGCGCGGACCGCGATCCGGCTGAACGAGATCCGGAGCTTCTACGACACCATGGCGGAAACCCTGCTCGTCTTCACCTTCATCAACACGCTGCTCGCCGGGACGATCGCATTCGGCGTTGTGTACAACAGCGCGCGGATCGCCCTCTCCGAGCGGAGCCGGGAACTGGCCAGCCTGCGGGTGCTGGGGTATACAAGAGGCGAGATATCGTACATCCTCTTGGGGGAGCTCGGCGTGATCACGCTGGCGGCGATCCCGTTCGGGTTTCTCTTGGGCCGGGAGCTGTGCCGCTTCATCGCGGCGAGGCTCGGGTCCGATCTCTACAGGGTGCCGCTCGTTCTGGAGCCGAGCACGTACGCGTTCGCGGCAGCCGTGGTTCTCGTGTCGGCGGGCATTTCGGGGGTCGTCGTGCGGCGGCGGCTGGCCCGACTCGACCTGGTGGCGGTCCTGAAGACGAGGGAGTAGGGGATGCAAAGGCGACGATGGATCCTTCTGTTCGTCTTCCTGGCGGCGATCGTCATGGCCATCGGCTATGCCTTCCTGCCGGGGCCGGTGCCCGTCGAGGTCACCAAGGTGTCTCGCGGGAAACTGGTCGTCACCGTGCGGGAGGAGGGGAAGACCCGGGTCGTCGACCGGTTCACGGTGTCCTCTCCCGTCGCGGGGATCGCACGACGCGTCACCCTTGAAGCGGGAGACCGGGTATCGCGGGGACAGCCCCTGGTGGAAATCGATCCCGCCCCGCCCCCCTTCCTCGACCTGCGGCGGAAGGAGGTGGCCGAGGCGAAGGTCAGCGCGGCGCAGGCCTCCCTGGAGTCGGCGAAAGAGCAGGCGCGCGTTGCCGCCGCAAAAGAGGAATACGCCCGGTCGACCTTCGAGCGGACGGCAAAGCTCCACGAATCGGGGTTCGAGAGCAGGGACGCGCTGGAGGCCGCGGAATCCGGGGCAAGGCAGGCCCGCGCCGAGCTGGGTTCCTTGACGTCCGCGGTGAACGTCGCCCGGTCCGAGCTCGATGCGGCCCGCGCCGAGCTTCTCTCCGTTACGGTGAAGCCGGGGCCGAAGACGCGGGAGCGGGTAACCGTCCGTTCCCCCGTGGAGGGGAGCGTCCTGGCGATTCAACATAAGAGCGAAGGAGCCGTGAGGGAAGGAGAGCCGCTGATCACGATCGGGGACCCGCGCTCGCTGGAGGTCGAAGTGGATGTCCTCTCGACCGACGCGGTCCGGATCCGCCCGGGTTCGCGGGTGATCTTCACGCGCTGGGGGGGCGAACCGGCGCTCGAGGGGAAGGTCCGCGAAGTGGAGCCCGCCGGGTTCACGAAGGTCTCCGCATTGGGCGTCGAGGAGCAGCGGGTCCTGGTCATCGCGAACATCGTATCCCCCAGGGAAGCGTGGACCCGGCTCGGCGACGGATACCGCCTGGAGGCGGATTTCGTGATCTGGGAAGGGGAGGGGATCCTGCAGGTTCCCGCGGCGGCGTTGTTCCGGCACGGGGAAGGATGGGCGGCGTTCGCGGCGGACGGCGGAAGGGCGAGGCTGCGTCCGGTGCAGGCGGGGCAGCGCAGCGGCCAGAGCGCCCAGATCCTCTCGGGCCTGTCCGAGGGAGCGCGCGTCATCGTCCACCCCAGCGAACAGGTCCGAGACGGCGTTCGCATCCGTGTGAGGTAGGCAGAAGGCGGGCCGAGGTTGTACGATAATGAGAAAGGATCCTTTCGGAATATCACGACTATCGTGGGAGCGGATCGAAGGCGGTACTT
>JBLNFH010000109.1:0-2706 GCA_050263475.1 Deltaproteobacteria bacterium | reverse complement strand
GCCGCACCCGCCCACGATCGCGGGACAGGAAACCGCTTCGAGAACGTCCCGCGCGATCCTTGCCCCCTTCTCCGCGGCCAGCCCGCCCCCGTCCGGGTGGCACGCGGTCAGGGAGAGGAAGAGAAACTGCGCTCCCCATTCCGACATGCAGGCTCTGGCGAGTTCGACCGGGTCCTTTTCCCTGCCTCCCAGCGCCTGCGCCAGCGTGGGAGGAAGCTCGCACACCCCGGCGACGACCTCCATGCCGACCGCCGCGCGGTGCGTCCGGTCCCCCTCCGGGACCATCGGAAGGGCGTTCTGGCCGCCGACCGTCACCGGAGCGCCGCCGGGCGCCGCCGGCAGCGTGACGGGGAGGATGCTGCCCGGCCAGGTCTTTGCCGCCGACGGGAGGGTCATAGGAGCGACGGCATCGAGAGCGCCGGGTGGCCGACTTTCGTCAGGAATTCGAGCAGCCGGTCCGGCGTGGTGGCGATCGTCTCGTCGGCGATCTTGTCGACCAGGTCCGCCATCCCGATCTCGGCGGCCCGCGTTCGAAGGGCATCCCCGAGCTGCTCCTTCATCTCCTTCGTCATCCACACCAGGCGGGGAAGCCCTCCCTCGGCACCCAGGAATTTGCGGCTGAGCAGGTAGTGTTTGCCCACCCCCATGAACCCCGGCGTCTGGATGCCGCCCCCGACGGATCCGGCAAGGGTGGAAAACCCCATGCCGCACGGGGTGTCGGCGCCTGCGAACTCGCGGTTGATCGCCATCACGCCGTTCGCCTCCGGGATCACGGCCAGGATGCATTCGAAGCAGCCGCAGGAGGTCATCGGCGCGTCCATGATCGAGTAGAGGTTGAACCCGGGGACGGTGTTGCGGGAGTGCTCGCGGACGAACGCGTTCACCCCGTCCCACGCCCCCTTGACGGGGTCGAGCTCGGCGCCTTTCCGGACCGGCTGGTTCGGGCCGGTGGGGGTGATCTCGAATCCCGCCTTGCCGTCGAGCCAGTTGATGGCCCCGCACAGGCCCAGGCGCTCCGGCGCGACGATGCAGACGTGGTTGGGGGCGAACGACTGGCACAGCGTGCAGGAGTAGAATTCTTCCACGGCGTCGTCGGTCAGCGTCCGCGCCCGTGCGTCGCGCTCGGCGTAGGCCGCCTTGGCGTACGCGATCCCCTTGCGGACGTCCTCCTCCCGGGTGAGGATCCGCACGGACACCTTGTCGACGATGTTCTCGAAGTCGGAGTGCAGCTTGGCGTACAGCATCATGCCGAGGTCCTCCAGCGCGAACCCCCTGGCGACCGCATCCGCGGAGACGCGGATCCAGGTAGTGTCCCGCTGGGCCACGTGCATCGTCCCCTCGCCGTAATTGACGATGCGGTGGATCCGCCGTTCCAGCACGGATTCGAAGTCCTTCTGCATCCGGTTCCCCGCGACGGTGACCACGATCCCCAGCGGAAGCGTTCCGCCGGGGGGGATGTCGCCGATGCCGGGACCGGCGACCGAGATCTCCTTGTCCCGCACCTCGGACAGCGGGGCGGAGACGACCAGCTCGTACGCGATGGAGCGTCCGCCGCCGAACTCGGCGTACGTATCCGATTTCCGGATCCGCTCCCCCTCGTAGGCCGGCCCGAACGCGATGGGGATCGGGACCTTGACGATCTTGACCTTGATCCCCCGGGCTTCCATCCCGGTGCGGACCATCTCCTCCCCGGCGGGGCGCCGGAAGAGGGCCCCGGGGATCTCCGGGACGTTCTGGTCCGAGAGCACGGGGAACCCCGCACGGATCGCCCCCGCGGCCACCGCCAGCGCGATATCGTCCAGCGGGCCCAGCGCGCAGACGAACGCCTTGACCCGATGGGCCAGGTAATCGAGCATCGCCCCGGTCTGCCCGCGCCCGATCCCGCCGAACGTCAGGCCGGCGCGCGCCGCGAAGTTGACGGCGTGGATGACCGCGGGCAGCGGGCCCAGCGGGAAGGTCTTGAAATCCTCCCCCAGCTTCACGCCTGCGCTCTCCATCTGCGATACCACGTCTCCCGCCAGGAAAACGAGCAGGCCGATCTCCTGGAACTGGCGGACCATGGCCGCAGCGGCTGCGGGTTCGGAAGCCTTCCCGATCACCACGGCGACTCCGGGCACGGAGCCGTCCACCATGAAGATGCCGAGCTTGCGCAGGATCGAGTCGGGGACGAACCCCACGGAGGGGGGGGAGAAGGGATTGCCGTCCTTGTGGGAGAGAGCCCCCAGGACCTCCGCCGCGAGGAGCGTCGCCGCACCGGCGTCGAGCGCGTTTTCCAGCGTGGGGGGAGTCCGGAGGAGACCTTCCGCATGGTCGAGGAGCAGCGATGCGCCGCCGAGGGTCGTCACTTTCAGGTCCGTCAGGCCGAAGGCGACCGGAAGCTCGTAGGCCGTGTCCGGATATCCGAGGGGGCCGTCCGCGCCGTGCCGGGCGAGGTTGTAGGAGAGGGAAGACTGCGCCAGGGAAAGGACGCTTTTCGCCCCCCGTATGCAGGCAGAGCAGAACGTCTCGGTCATCACGGGCTCCTTGTGGGGAGAGAAGGAAAAAAACCGATCGCCTGAAAATTGTAATCTAGGTAATTCCCGCATTCCAAGAGAATTCGGGGGAAGTCCCCTGCGGGATTTCCACCGGCGTCCTCGAAACAAGAAGGGGGGATCGGCATCGCAAGCTGCGTGCGCGAGGGGACCCTGGAGCACCCGAAGGGGGCAA
>JBLNFH010000108.1:0-5352 GCA_050263475.1 Deltaproteobacteria bacterium | reverse complement strand
CCGGCCGGACGGGGGGACGACGCCGGTGCTGTACAACGCGTCGGTGTACCGGGATTCGGGCGGGGCGGTGACCGGGGTGTTCGCGGCGGCGCGGGACGTCACGGAGCGCAAAAAGGCGGAGGATGCGCTGCGGCGGCAGACCGACGAGCTGTCCCGTTCCAACGCGGAGCTGGAAAAATTCGCCTACGTGGCGTCCCATGACCTGCAGGAGCCCCTGCGGATGATCTCGGGATTCTCGCAGCTGCTGGCGCGGCGGTTCGAGGGGAAGCTGGGCGCCGACGCGGATGAATACATCGGCTATATGGTGGACGGGGCGAACCGGATGCAGCGGCTGATCAACGACTTGCTGAGCTATTCCCGGGTGGGCACCCGGGGCGGGACCTTCGAGCCGACGGAATGCTCGTCCGTCCTGGAAGAAGCGCTGGACAATCTCGGGGTCGCCATCCGGGAGAGCGGGGCGGAGGTCCGCCACGATCCGCTTCCCACCCTGGAGACGGACCGGTCGCAGATGGTCCAGCTGTTCCAGAACCTGGTCGGGAACGCCCTCAAATTCCGCGGCAGGGAACGGACACGGATTCATGTTTCGGCTCGGCAAAACGGCGAGGAATGGATTTTTACGGTCGCGGACAACGGCATCGGGATCGATCCGAAATATTTCGAAAGGATTTTCACGATATTCCAGCGGCTGCATGGGAAAATGGAATATCCCGGGACCGGGATCGGCCTTGCGATCTGCAAAAAGATCGTGGAGCGCCACGGCGGCCGCATCTGGCTGGAATCGGAGGCGGGCAAAGGAGCGACGTTTTTCTTTTCCATACCGGCGAAGAGGGGGAGCGGAAGTGGCGACTGATACCGGTACCAAACCCATTGAGATCCTGCTCGTGGAGGACAACCCCGGCGACGTGCGGCTGACGGAGGAGGCATTGAGGGAAGGGAAGGTGATCCACCACATGACGGTGGCCTGGGACGGCGAGGAGGCGATGGCGATCCTCCGCCGAGAAGGGGCGCACGCGAAAACCCCGCGCCCCGACATCATCCTCCTCGACCTGAACCTTCCGAAAAGAGACGGCCGGGAGGTGCTCGAGGAGATCAAGAAGGATCCGAAACTGAAAATCATCCCCGTCGTGATCCTTACGACCTCCCAGGACGAGCAGGACGTGCTCCGGAGCTACAAGCTCCATGCGAACTGCTACATCACCAAGCCGGTCGACCTGGCCCAGTTCATGAACGTGGTGCGGACGATCGAGGATTTCTGGTTCTCCATCGTCGTGCTGCCGAAGAAGAAGCCGCCGGAGTGACCCGATGATCGATCGACCGATCCGGGTCCTGCTGATCGAGGACAATCCCGGCGATGCCGCCCTGATCCGGGTGACGCTGCGCGAGGCGGGGAAGGATGCCTTCCTGCTGGAACGGACGGAGCGGCTCGAGGCGGGCCTGGAACTTCTCCGGCGCGAAGCGGTCGACGTGGTCCTGCTCGATCTCTCCCTGCCGGACAGCCAGGGGCTTGCGACCCTGTCGAGCGTTCGCGCGAACCACCCCATGCTCCCCGTCGTGGTGCTCACCGGGTTCGACGACGAGGAGAACGCGGTGCGGGCGGTCCGGGAGGGCGCGCAGGACTATCTCGTGAAGGGCCGTTTCGACGGGAGCCTGCTGGTCCGGTCGATGCGCTACGGCCTGGAGCGCAAGCGGGGGGAGGCGGCGCTCCAGGCCAGCGAGGAACGGTTCCGATCCCTGGTGGAAGGGTTGCCCGTGGGCATCTTCATCGTCCAGCGCGGCCGGATCGTCTATCAGAATCCCAAGCAGCGGGAGATGTTCGGATCGGTGCCGGCGAACTTCGAATTCGGGACATTCCGGGACATCCACCCGGAGGATACGGAGAAGTTCGCCGCGCTGTGCGCCGCCGTTTCGGGGAACGGCGGGCCCTCACCCGAAATGGACCTCCGGTTCTACCCCTATGGAGAGTCGGCCGAGAGGATCGGCCTGCGGTGGGTGCACGTGAGCACCTCCCCCCTGCAGCTGGGCGATCAGCCATCGTTCCTGGTGGCCATGATGGATATCACCCGGTTGAAGGAGATGGAGCATCAGGCCAACCTTCGCGAGAAGATGGCGTCCCTGGGCCACGTGGCAGCCGGGATCGCCCACGAGATCCGGAATCCCCTCTCGGGGATCAACATCCACCTGTCGGCCCTTCAGAGGATCCTCGAGGATGCGGGCGGCATGGGAACGGAGGCGCAATATCAGGCGGAAGGGGTCGTTCGGCAGATCCAGTCCGCCTCCCACCGGATCGAATCCGTGATCAAGAAGGTGATGGATTTCATCCGGCCGACGGCCGTACGGGCGGATCGTTCGGACATCAACCGGGCGATCGAGGAGGCCATCAACTTTTCCACCGTCACGCTCCGGAAGCGGGGGATCACGCTGGACCGTTCCAGGCTGGGTCGCCTGCCGGAATGCCCCGCGGACGCCTCCCTCATCACCCAGGTGGTCATGAACCTGATCACCAACGCCGCACAGGCGCTGGAGAGAGAGGACGGGAACAAGGTCATCGGGGTGTCGTCGGAGGCGCGGGGGGACCGGATCGTCATCTGCGTTTCCGACTCGGGCCCCGGGGTTCCCCCGGCGATCCGGGACAAGGTCTTCGATCCGTTCTACACCACCCGGCATGACGGATACGGCATCGGGTTAAGCTTCAGCAGGCGCGTGATCTCGGACCACGACGGCACCTTGACCGTGGGCGTCAGCCGGTGGGGAGGGGCGGAGTTCCGGATCGAGCTTCCCCTCAAGGAAGGGAAATGACGCCGCAAAATCTCCATCGAATGAAGGCTCGTCACGTTATCGCGGCGGCTCTGGTCTTCTTCGGGTTGTATCTCGCCAGTCGCTGGAATTTCCTCCTGTTCCACGGCATCGCGGAGATCTTCAGCGTCAGCGTCGCGGGAACCATCTTCATGGTTTCCTGGAACACCCGCCGCCAGCTGGAAGATGCGTATTTCTCGTTTCTCGGGATCGGGCTGCTGTTCGTGGCGTTGCTGGACCTTCTTCACTTTCTGGCCTACAAGGGGATGGGAGTGTTCCCGGGGGCCGGCGCGAACCTCCCGACGCAACTGTGGATCGCCAACCGGTACGTGTTCGCCATTTCGTTCCTGGCCGCCCCCTGGTTCGCGGGGAGGCGGCTGCACCATGAGATCGCCATTGCGGCCTATGCCGCGGCGACCGCCTGCCTCCTGGCCACCATTTTCGCCTGGAAGATTTTCCCGGATTGCTTCATCGAGGGGGTCGGGCTTACCCCCTTCAAGATCGCTAGCGAATACGTCATTTCCGGCATCTTTCTCTCCTCGATCGTTTTCCTGATGAGGAAAAAGGAACACTTCGAATCCCAGGTCCTCCAACTCCTCGTCATCGCGGCGGGGATTGCGGTCGCCTCCGAAATGGCATTCACGCTGTACACGGATGTCTACGGGCATTCAAACCTGATCGGTCATTTCCTGGAGATCCTCTCGTTCTTTCTCATCTACCAGGCGGTCATCGGGACCGATCTCGTCCGGAAATACGAGCTGAACCGGCGGCTGCAGGAGGAGCTGACCGAGCGGCAGCGGGCGCAGGAGGAAGTCCGCAAGGCGAAGGAGCGGCTGGAAGAGCGGGTTGCCCAGCGCACCGTCGAGCTCTCCAATCTCGCACGACGATTGCAGGACGAACTCGAGAGCCGACAGAAGGCGGAAGAAGGTCTTGCCCGCCAGACCGATCTCCTGGAATCGGTGCTCGACAGCGTCGGCGATGGGGTGGTCGTAGCGGACACGGAAGGAAAATTCCTGGTCTTCAACCCCGAGGCGGAACGCATCCTCCATCTCGGGGCCATCGATACCGACAAGGATCAATGGGCGAGGCGATACGGCATCTACCTGCCGGACGAGGAAACACTCTGCCCGACGGAGCAGCTGCCCATCGTGAGGGCCATTCGCGGAGAATCCTTCAACGAGCTGGAGCTGTATGTCCGTCATGGGCCGGGACCGGAAGGCGTGTGGGTGAGCTGCTCGGCGAGACCCTTGCTGCGGAGGGACGGGCAGGTGCAGGGAGGCGTCGTCGCCTTCCGGGACATCAGCGCGCGCAAACGGGGGGAGAAGGCGCTCCGGGACTCCACGGAGCTGCTGGAGAAGGTCTTTTCCAACATCCATTTATCCGTCGTCAACCTGGACCGGGACTTCCGCTTCCTCCGCGTGAACCAGGCCTACGCCGATGCGAGCGGCCACCCCCCGGAATTTTTTACCGGGAAAAACCACTTCGACCTCTACCCCCACGAGGAGAACGAGGCGATCTTCCGGAAGGTGGTGGAAACCGGGGAGCCCTTCAACGTTTATGCAAAGCCGTTCATCCTCCCCGACCGCCCGGAGCGGGGAGTGACCTACTGGGACTGGAGTCTCCTGCCCTTGAAGGAGCCGGGCGGCAAGGTGAACGGCCTGATCTTCTGCCTGGTCGACGTCACCGACCGCCGGCAGGCGGAGATGGAATTGCGCGCGCTGAACCGGACGCTCGGGGAGGTCAGCGACACCCTGCGGAGCGTCATCCAGGCATCGCCCCTTCCCATCCTGCTCCTCGACTCCGAGGGAAAGGTGAAGATCTGGAACCCGGCCGCGGAGCGCGTCTTCGGCTGGTCCCTGCACGAAGTCCTCGGCAGGTTTCTCCCCATCGTCCCCGAGGACCGGAAGGAGGAATTCCTCGATATTCTCGTTCGATCCCGGCAGGGGGAATCCTTCTCGAATCTCGAGGTGCATCGAGTGCGCAAGGACGGCTCCCGGCTGGACGTTCTGGTATCGACGGCCCCCCTTCGGGACCCGGAAGGGACCTACCTCGGGAACATCGCCATGCTGGTCGATATCACGGACCGGAAACGGATCGAGAACGCGCTTCGGGAGAGCGAGGAGCGGTTCCGGGACCTGGTGGAGCAGTCGCCGGTGGGGATCTGCATCGTCCAGGAAGGACGGATCGTCTTCCGGAATCCGGAGCAGAGAAGGCTGTTCGGCCCGATGCCGGAGAACCTCGAATTGCGGGAGTTCCAGGACATCCATCCGGAGGACGCGGCCAAATTCGGGAAGCTCTGCTCCGCGGTCGCGACGGGAGGAAGCCGGACGCAGGAAATGGACCTCCGCTTCTATCCGTACGGGAAGGCGCACGACGGCGTGGACATGCGGTGGGTGCACGTGATCACCGGGCCGATGGAGTACCGGGGAAAGGAAGCCGCCCTGGTGATCATGTCGGACATCACCCGGCTGAAGGAGATGGAATTCCAGTTCCTGGTCCGCGAGAAGATGGCATCCCTGGGCCACGTGGCCGCCGGGATCGCACACGAGATCCGGAACC
>JBLNFH010000107.1:0-4910 GCA_050263475.1 Deltaproteobacteria bacterium | reverse complement strand
GAATCCGTTTCGCCCCCGTATATGAATGATACCACCTTTGGCCTTCCCGCAGAGACAATCCTCCGAAGCCCCGGATTCCCTTTGCAAATCGGGATCCGGGGCGACGGAGGATGGCGTCATGCCGCTTTCCGGTACAGGTGCGACCGGCCGAGCCACCGTGAAAAGCGGGTCAGCGGGATCTGCCACCGGTTCTGGAGCTCCTCGATATCGACCTGGTACCCCTGGCGGTTGAACCACCGGTACATCTGTGCGAAATCGCGCCCGACGGCGGATTCCGCCTTCTCGTCCGGGATCTGCTCGTACCGGATCTCATGGTTCATGGCGCAGGAGATCTGGAGGGCGATGTCCTCCATGGCAAGCTCGTCCCCTGCGAGGTCGATCTCCTGTCCGATGAACTCCTTCGGCCGCAGGAAGGCTTCCGACGCGAACTCCCCGATGTCGGAGAGCGCGATCATCTGCAGCCTTCGTTCGGGCCGGACTGGTGTGGACAGCACTCCTTTTTCGATCGAGGGGTACAGCCACGGCGAGGAGAAATTCTCCATGAACCATACCGGGCGCAGGATCGTGCAGGTCTGTCCGGTCTCCTTGATGTAAGACTCCACACGGGCCTTGCTTTCGAAGTGGGGGATCCCCGTGCCCAGGTTCGCTCCGCAAACGGAAGAATAGACGATGTGCGGGGAGCCGCCGGCTTTCCAGCATGCCGTCACGACCGCCTTCCCCTGGCGGACTTCCGCTTCCGGTCCCCTGTCGAAGGGGGTACCCATGAGGAATACACCGTCAACCCCTGTAACGGCTTCCTTCAAGCTCTCCGGGTTCTCGAAATCGCCGGGGGCTACAACCGCTCCTTTTCCCGTCAACTCCTTCGCCTTTTCCGGGGAACGCGTCAGCAGCCGGACGTTTTGTCCCCTGGCAAGGAGGCATCGCGCGACGGCGCCGCCCTGCTGGCCGGTGGCGCCGGTGACCAATATCGTCTTTTTCGCTGCCATGATGCGGCATCTCCTTTCCCGTTCCCCTCCCCTACTAAGATGTCGGGAAGGTGAGCCGGGTCGCCTCCCGCGACAAACCGGCATCCGATGCTATAATCCATGACTCCATGTCCGGAAAAACGATGGTCTCCATTCTCCCCCTCCTCCTGACGCTGGTTCTGTGCCCCTGCGCCCGATCGTCCGGCACGCTGACCGTGGCGGCGGTGGGAGACATCATGATGGGCACTACCTGGCCCGAGGAGGTCCTCCCCCCGCAAGACGGCGCGGGGATCTTCGACGCCGTGACGGAGAGTTTCCAAGGCGCCGAAATCGTCTTCGGAAACCTGGAAGGTCCGCTGCTCGACGGGGGAGAGGGGATCAAGTGCGCGAGGAATCGGGATCCCCGGAAGTCCCTGTGCTACGAGTTCCGGATGCCCGCGCGGTACGCCGGGCGCCTGGAATCCGCCGGCTTCAACACGATGAACATCGCGAACAACCACACGTTCGACTTCGGCAGGGAGGGGATCGAGAGCACCGTCGGGGCCCTCGACAACGCCGGGATCCAGGCCGTGGGGGGAGACAACGTCGCCTCATTCTGCACGGGGGGAAAATCCGTTGCCGTGGTCGGGTTCTCCTACTCGCCTCCGTCCCCGAATTCCTACCCGCTGCAGGACGTCCCGGCGGCGATGGAAATCGTCAAGGAATTGAAGGAGGAGTTCGACCTGGTCCTGGTCTCCTTCCACGGCGGGGCGGAAGGGAAGGACGCGTCGCAGGTGCGGGATGCCGACGAAATCTTCGCCGGGACGAACCGCGGTAACGTCGTCTACTTCGCGAGGGCCGTGATCGACGCCGGGGCCGACCTGGTGATCGGCCACGGGCCGCACGTGCTCCGCGCGATGGAGGTCTATAAAGGAAAGCTGATCGCCTACAGCCTGGGGAATTTCCTGACGTACGGCATGTTCAATATCAAGGGGGCAAGCGGCATCAGCCTCGTGCTCCGGGCCGATATCGACCTGGAGACGGGAAACTTCACCGGCGGATCGATCGTTCCCGTAACGCTTCGCGACGGGGGGATCCCCTACCCCGACCCGGACAGGACGGCGATCGGGCTGGTCCGGAAACTGATCGGCGCGCGTGGAATACCGGCGGGATTGATCGTCGAGGAGGACGGCGCGCTTACGCCGGCGCCCCCCTCTCTCCCGTCACAGGAACCCGTACCCTCTCCCCGCGAGGACGACAAACGGGGGGATCAGATTTCGCCCGCGGGATCCTTCAGGTCGAGCCTCTTGGCGCCGATGAACCGCTTGAGGTAATACGGGGCGTCCAGGCTGTCGATCGTGACCTTCCGGTCTCTGGAAGAGGCGTGGATGAACCGGTTGTCGCCGAGATAGATCCCGACATGCGATGGGAACTTGGCGTAGGTTCGGAAGAACACCAGGTCCCCGATGGACAGGTTGTCCATGCCCACAAGCTCGCCCAGGTGGAACTGCTCCCTCGCCGTCCGTGGGAGCACGATGTTGAGCAGGCTGAAGACCTTCTGCACATACCCCGAGCAGTCGATTCCCAGCAGCGAATTCCCGCCGAACCGATAGGGGATGTCGAGCATCTTCTTGGCGATCCCGACCAGCTTATCCTTGATGCCGCCGGCGCCGCCGCCCGGGGGATCGGTCAGCTCCTTCACTTCCCTGACGACGGGGGTTTCCGTCAGCTCCCTGAGTTCGCGGGGAAACCGGCTTTCGAAGGCTGACGCCTCGAGAGCCGGCTCAACGGAAGGCGTATCCACGAGAGGCGCCGGGGGGGGAAATACCGCCGATTCCGCGGGACCCGATTCCACGGGTTTCCGCGCGCGCACGAGAATCCGCGCCCCGGCCTTCAGCTTCCTGGGCTTGCGGATATGGTTCAGCCTCTTGAGCTCCCGGAGCGACATGCCGTAGGTTTCGGCGATTTCGGAAAGCGTTTCGCCCTTTTCGACCAGGTGGGCCTGGGGGCGGGCCTTATGGGGGCCGGCGGCCGCGGTCCCCAGGGGGATCGCCATAGCCAGGAACGCGCAAAAGATCAGGGTATATCGTAGCTTCATCGGCCCTTCTTGTTCCGGAAATGAAACCGCTTCGGCGTTAACGGGCGAAAATCGTTGTACAACAATTTCTTTTATGAGCCGGCGTTTGTCAAGTTTTTCTCTTCCCCCGCACGGCGCGCTCGATGTCCCGCCGGGCATCCCGCTCCGCCATGTCTTCCCGCTTGTCGTAGAGCTTCTTTCCCCGCGCCACCCCCACCTCGAGCTTCACGTGAGGGCCCTTGAAATAGAGCTTGAGCGGGATGAGAGTCAGGCCCCGCTCCCGGGTCTTGCCCAACAGGTAGTCGATCTCTTTTCGCTTGAGGAGAAGCTTGCGGGTGCGCAGCGGGTCGATCACCCGGAGGTCGCCGTGGGAATAGGGCGTGACGTGCATGTTCTCGATGAACGCCTCGTTTCCCCGGACGGCGCCATAGGCGTCCTGGATGTTGACGCGCCCCTCGCGGATCGACTTGACCTCGTACCCGTGCAGGACGAGGCCGCACTCGAAGGACTCGAGGATGTGGTATTCGTGCCGGGCGCGCCGGTTCGTGCTGACGATCTTTTCGCGGGGCTCGGGCTTTTCCATCTTCAGGGACGCTCGTACCGGTGCGCGCCGCCCACCACGGTCAGGCAGACGTTTTTCCCGCCGGTGCGTTCCACCAGGTTGCCGAAAGCCGAGCCGGCGTCGTTTCCGCCGGCGTCGTCCGCGACGAGGAAATCCGCCGGGCCGCCCGGCCGCAGCGCCCCGCCGGGAAGGCCAAGCGCCGTCGCCCCGTTTTCGGTCGCAGCGCGGAAAAGGGCGCGGCACACGTCCTTGTCCGAAAGACTTCCTCGATAGAGGGCGCGCGCCGCCCGCATCTCCTCCCACATGCTCAAGTCGGCCACCGATCCCAGGCTGTCGGTCCCAAGGCCAAAGGGAACCGCCGCATCCACGAAATGCGTCACATCGGGCGATCCGTTGCCGTGCGCCGCGTTGCTGCGGGGGCAAAGGACGAACCGCGCGCCGCGCTTGGAAAATATCCCGATCACCTCCCGGGACAGGTGCACATTATGCACCAGGACCAACCCCTCCCGCAAAAGCCCGGCCTTCTCCAGGTATTCCGGCAGGGGCATTCCGATCCCGCGGAACCAGGAGACGTCCTTCCCGACGGCGGGATAGAGCCGGGCGCCGATTTCCCCCCCGCCGGAGCGCAAGAATTCCATTTCCGTCAGCGATTCGGCCATGTGGAGACATGCGGGGATCCCCTTTACCCGGGCCAGATCGGCAATCCTCCGTAAAAGGATCGGACCCACCGTGTAGAGGGTATGGGGCGAGACTCCCGGCAGGAGGTCCCGGTTCCCGGCGGCTGCCGCCTCTTCCAGGCGCGCGAGGACCGCCGAAACGGTCCGCATCACCGCATCGGCGGCCTCCGGAGCGAATCCGATCCCTTCCGCGAACACCCGCGCGCGCAGCGTACAGGCATCGTAGGCCGCTGCGTCGGGCCCCGTGATCTCCCCCAAGGCCGTGGTCCCGCACGCAAGCGATTCGGAAACGGCGGCATCGAGGTTTTTCCGGAACTCCCCGGGCGGGGCCGCGCGCTTCCAGGCGATGACCCGCAGGATCCAGTCCACGAAGAGGCCGGAAGCGGCCGAAGCGGCGCCCTCCGGCGCCTGCAGGCGGGGAATCTGAAGATGGGTGTGCGCGTTGACCAACCCCGGAAGGAGCGCCGCGCCGGGAAACTCCCGCCGGAGAAACCCGGGCGGGAGGTCGCGCTCCACGTCGCGGGGGGTCCCGGCCGCCACGAGGGTCCCCTCGGCAACGGCGATCGCGCCGGGAGACAGGACAGTATCTGCGCTCAAAAAAAGGCGCGAGGCGATGTAGACCGCCCCGCGCACGTTGTCGTCGCCTTTAC
>JBLNFH010000106.1:0-4739 GCA_050263475.1 Deltaproteobacteria bacterium | reverse complement strand
GAACGCCTTCGTGATGAAGATGCAGGGGCTGGCATCCCCGCCCTCCAGCAGCAGCTTTTTCCCCAGCCACAAAAGCTCCTTTCCCTTCCGGACCAGCAGGATCTCGGTGGTGGGGCGGGCGTTTTCACGGGGAAAGCCGGTGCGCTCCTCGAGGTCCACGACCGAGACCAGGATTTCCTTTCTCTGGAGGATCCGGGCGATACGCGCCCCGATGGCTCCCCCCTTTGCCGGAAGAAGGGATCCGATGAACTCCGGGACGGGACGCTTCCGGAGGATCGAAAGGATCTCCTCCATGGGGCCGGGGGGCAGATCCGACACCCTTCCTTCCGCCTCCTTCTCGTGGATCAGGGCGGCGAACTTCCCGATCTCCTCGAAGGAGAGCGGGCGATCCCCGGGAGCCTTTTTCGAGATCGGCAACCGATCTTTCATGGATCCTCCGGCGGCGGGAGCAGGGTGAGGAACGACGACTGGCGCGGGTCCTTGTCGAGGAACCTGCGCACCCATTCCTGGCCGGCGGGGGAGACCGTCACCTTTCCGAACGCCAGCGCATCGTTGGCAAGGCCCGCACCGAAGCCGTGTTCATACCCGTACCGCAGCGCTTGAAGGGCTTCCCTTGCGGCGTTCCGGCGAGCCGCTTCGAGGTCCCCCGCGGCCACCGCATCCGGCTCGGGCGCGGACAGGAGCTCCTCGACCTCCTTCGCCGCGAACAGCCCTCGGAGGTCCTCCGACTGCGCGGCGGCGATCGTGTCCCAATCCCTTCGCGCCAGCTTCGTCCTCCCGGAGAGAACTTCCCGCGCCAGCCGAACCGCGCGTTGGAGCGCGGTGGCGGAGGGGCAAAATTCGTCCGCCAGGCCGATGGCGACCGCCTCGTGCCCGTCGACCGGCTCGCCGTTGACGCACATCGATGCGGCTTTCCCCGGCCCCGCCAGGCGAGGGAGCCGCTGCATGCCCCCGTAGCCGGGAATGATGCCGAGCTTGACCTCGGGCTGGCCGAGACTGGCGTTCTCGGTCACGATCCGGTAATGGGCGCTCATCGCAAGCTCGTTGCCTCCGCCCAACGCGAATCCGTCGACGACCGCGATGACCGGCAGGGGAAGGGATTCGAGCTCCGAGAAGACGGCGATGTTCTTCCCGGCGAGCGCGGCGACGGCGTCGCCCGTCTTACCGAGGAACTCCTTCACGTCCGCCCCGGCGACGAACGCCCTTCCCGCACCGGTCACGATCAGGGCGCCCGCTTTTTTCCCGTCGATGGTGCCGAGTTCCCGGAGTTCCCGCACGACCGCCGCGAGCTGCGAAAGCACCTCCTCGCTGAGAGCGTTCAACGCGTCGGGGCGGGTCAGGGAGAGCACGGCCACCTCGTCCAGCAAGCGGATGCCGAGGAACCGGTTCTGCGCGGGGTCGGCGATGCGCAGCTTCTCGCCCAGATAAAGATCCTCGTATTCGGAAATCGGCCTGCCTGCGCGGTCCGCCTGCACGAGGGCGACGCCCTTCGGCTTCCGCATCGTTCCGGAGAGCATCGCCTGCTGCAACTCCGGGATGCCGGAGAGCGTCGTCACCTCAAGATCGTCCTGCTCCATCGCGATTCCGCCGCCGGACAGCAGCCGGAGAACCTCGGCCGCCTGCCCCGAGTTGTACATATGGGATCCCAGGAGGGAAAGGTCCGAACCCCCGCGGGCGACGATGAATCCGCTGGGCATGTCATCCGATTCGTCATGGTCGCGGAGGACGAAGGAGCTGAAGTGCAGCGTGCTCTGGTCCGGGCGTTCGACGACGAAATCCGGGCTCACCCGGGGGCCGAACACTCCCCACAGCGCCTTTCCCAACGCCTGGGCATGCCGCATGAACCCGGAGGCGTACTCGGGGTTCGGGCGGCCTTCCCCGGTGAGCGGGTCGGGCATGTCTTCCGGGAGGGTGAAGCGGTCGCGATCGAGCAGGTTCTTCGAGGGGATCCCCATCCGCTCCAGCTCCGCGATCCCGCGTTTTTCCCGCTTTCGGGAAGCGATCACCGCCAGCTCGGCGTCACGGGACAGCGCCGCCTGCGCGAACTTCCGGGAATAGGCGTCGGCCCCCCAGATCAGCCCCCGGCGGCCGGGCGGAAGCCCGATTTCCCTGAAAATCGAATCGGGGCTGGCCTTACGGAAAAGGATCTGCTTCTGCCGCATCCAGACCCAGCGGGCGTCCATGACCAGCCTGCGGCTGCGGTAGAAGAAAGTTTCCTTGTATTCCCCGCGCAGGCCCGCCCCCGTGGCCCCGAAGAACGCCAGCCGTCCGCCTTCCGACAGGACGGATACGAGAAGGGGAAAATTGGCCCCGCCGGTGTGCTCGAAAACGGCGTCCACCGGGCGTCCCCCGTTCGCATCGAAGATCGCCTGCCGGAACGGATCGGTCCGGCGTTTCCATGCCTCGACATCCTCGTCCATGGGTACGGGTCCGAAGACCTCGCGGGGAATGCCCGTCCGGTCCACGAAGGCATCCGCCATCCCGCGGTCGATCAGCGTCTTGGCGAGCGCGGGGTTGGATCCCACGAGAAGGACGCGCGCTCCCAGCGCCTTGGCCACCTGCGCCCCCGCGAAGCTGGTTCCCTTTCCCCCGCCCATGACGAGGACCGAGTCGCCCGGAGAGACCCGGAGGCGCTCCACGACGGCGCGGTACGCCGTCCCGAAGGTCAACAGCATGGCGGCAAGCCGCTCGGGAGCGTGGAGCCGCAGCCGCGCCGGGACCGGGATCGCGCGCTCCTCGTCGAGGATGGCGAACTGTGCGTTGAACCCGTCGTGGGTTTCGTATCCGCGGATGTTCCTGCCGGTCCAGGAATCCAGGATCACCGCCTGCCCGGTCCTGACCCGGGTGACCGCCGCGCCGGCGTCGACCACGATCCCCAGGGCGTCGCTTCCGGGCACGTGCCTCGTAGCGGCGTCCCCGCGCCCGAACACCGGAACGGGAAGCCCGAGGGATGCGAAGTTGGTGTTGAAGTTGGGACCCGTGGCCAGGATCGCCACGAGAACCCGTTTCGCGTCCGTGGAACGAAGCCGCGGCGAGGGGATGGTCTCCAGCCGCAGCGCCTCGGATGGCGGGCCATATCGATCCCGGTGGATCGTGATGGCAGCCATCTTTTCGGGGACGGGCGTCCCGATCCGGGGAACGGTTCCGAGAGGCCAGGGGGCGTCGGCAGGCGGGTTCGATCCGATCAAGGGATATTCCTCCGCGAGTGGAATCAACGGCCGAATAATGGTCCGGAAATGGATGCAAATTGGATTCTTCATGAACGAATTCGATTCCTTGTTTTTTCATCTCCGGCGCCTCAAAGATCTTTACGGATGCCTTTTTTTATGCCCATATTGGGTAATATGTTTCCCTCGCGGGTTTTTTTCGGTTTTTCATCGTTTGTGTATCTATAGGATTATCAAGAGGAATGCGGATACATCCGCCAAAGGTCCGAAAATTGCTTTTTAAAAAGGATGTTTTTACGTATATATTCGGAGCGTTGGCACGAAACCGCAGGGGGAGAAGGGCATCCCATGACCATGTACGGATATCCCGTATACCGGATCAATCCGCTCGTGAACGATGTCGAGCACATCGGTTCGATCCTGGAGTATCGCCGGAGCCGCAGGAGCATGAACCAGCTGGGGCTGGCCAAGCTCGCGCAGAAGATATTCGCCCTCGGACCCGGCGACATCATCATCGTAGGCTCCCATTCCACGCTGGAACGCGGAGAGATTTCCATGGAGCATACCGTCGCTGTTTCCGGCGGCTGATCCCGATAATTCTATTGACAAGCCGGAGTAAATCCATTAAGTAGAATACGGTCCATTCCTTCGGTCCCTTGTCCGGACGGTTCACCGCGAGGAGTCGGCGCGCGAGTGTCGTGTTTCATCCTGACGGGCCGAACGCAGAGGGGCAGCGCATCGCCCCCAATGATCGACCCGACGGGTCGAAACAAAAAGGAGAGCAGCATGGCAACAGGAACGGTCAAGTGGTTCAACGATGCGAAAGGGTACGGCTTCATCACGCAGGACGAGGGAGAGGACATCTTCGTGCATTTCAGCGAGATCTCCGGAGACGGTTTCCGGTCGCTGGCCGAAGGACAGAAGGTGGAGTTCGAGGTGACCGCCGGCCCCAAGGGGAAGAAGGCCGCCAACGTCCGGAAGGTCGTGTAACCGAATCACCCGATCCCGAACGAAAAGGCGCCCCGGACCCGTTCCGGCGGCGCCTTTCTTTTTTCTCCCCCCTTTGCTAGATTGTCAAAAAATTCCCGCGGTGGTGCCCCATGCCCGGCTCCCTCACGCCCCTGTTCCGACCGGAGCGCATCGCTGTCATCGGTGCGTCGTCCAACCCCGAAAAGATGGGGTTCCAGATCTTCCGGAATATCGTGGAGGCCGGTTTCCGGGGAGAGATCGTCCCGGTCAATCCGAAAGGGGAGACGATACTGGGCCGTCCTTCCCTGAAATCGGCGGCCGAATTGCCGGAAGGGATCGACCTGGCCGTTCTCATCATTCCCGCGAAGCTGGTGCCGGGGACCCTCCTCCAGTTGGGGGAGCGTCGCGTCAGGGCCGCGATCGTCATCAGCGGCGGTTTCGCCGAATCGGGCGAGGAGGGAGCCGTTCTCCAGGAAGAGCTCGCGCGCAACGCCGCGCGCTGCGGGATCCGCGTGGTGGGCCCGAACTGCCAGGGAGTCAATTATCCCTACCACGGCCTGTGCGCGTCGTGGCCCCTCATCACCCGCAGGGGGGGCATCGCCT
>JBLNFH010000105.1:0-6897 GCA_050263475.1 Deltaproteobacteria bacterium | reverse complement strand
CTTCGCCCGGAAGAACTATTTCTACCCGGACCTGCCGAAGGCGTACCAGATCTCCCAGTACGAGCTGCCCCTGGCCCTGGCCGGGCGCATCGACATCGAGGCGGACGGCAGGACGAAGCGGATCGGCATCACGCGGATCCACCTCGAGGAGGACGCGGGCAAGCGCGTCCACGAGGGGGAATTCGCGGGAGCGCAGGCATCCCTTGCGGATCTCAACCGCTGCTCCGTCCCCCTGATGGAAATCGTCTCGGAGCCCGACATCCGCACGCCGGAGGAGGCGGGGGCCTACCTGCGCCGCCTGCGGGACATCCTGGTCTACCTGGAGGTGTGCGACGGGAACATGGAGGAAGGCTCCTTCCGCTGCGACGCCAACGTCTCCGTGCGCCCGAAGGGGCGGAAGGAGTTCGGGACCAAGGCGGAGCTCAAGAACATGAACTCCTTCCGCAACGTGGAGAAGGCCCTGGAGTACGAGATCCGCCGCCAGGTGGAGCAGATCGAGGACGGGGGGAAGGTGGTGCAGGAGACGCGCCTCTGGGACGCCGCCGCCGGCGTCACGATCCCGATGCGCGGGAAGGAGGAGGCCCACGACTACCGGTACTTCCCCGACCCGGATCTCCTCCCCCTGATCGTGGACGACGCGTGGATCGACGCGCTGCGCAAGACGATCCCCGAGCTGCCCGCGGAGAAGGTCGCCCGCCTCGTTTCCTCGTACGGGATCTCCCGGTACGACGCCGGGCTGCTCTCCTCGTCCCGGGCGCTGGCCGATTTCTTCGAGGCGTCCGTCAAGATCTACGGCGGCAACCCGAAGGTCAGCGCAAACGAATGCGTCCACTGGAAGGATGCCGTCGCCGCCGGCACGCTCTCCCCGGAGACGATCGCGCACGCCGTGGAGGACCGCGAGACCGGTAAAATCTCGGCCACGGCCTCCAAGACGCTGGTGGAGCTAGCGATCCGGACGGGCAAGCCGCTCCGCCAGCTGCGGGATGAGAAGGGGTTGTCCCAGGTCTCGGACGCGGGGGTGCTCGAGGAGACCGTCGCGAAGGTCCTCGCCGCGAACCCCAAGGAGGCGGAAAGCTATCGTAATGGAAAGTCCGGGCTTCTTTCCTTCTTCGTCGGGCAGGTGATGAAGGAGACCAAGGGAAAGGCCAACCCCAAGATCGTGCAAGAGGTCATAAAAAAGAAGCTCGGGTAGCGCACCGTCGGGGAGGAGCATGCGGAAAGCGGCCAAAATCGCTGCGGTCGTCGTTTTCGCCGTGCTCCTGCTGGCGGTCCTCCTCCGCCGGCTGGTCCCGATCGACTCCCTGAAGCCCCGCATCGTCGCGCTGCTGGAAGAGAAGACGGGCCGCAAGGTCTCCTTCTCCGGGGTCTCCCTCTCCCTTCTGCCGGGTATCGGTGTCCGGATCTCCGGCCTGACCGTTTCCGGGGATCCGGGCCATCCGGAGGAAAACCTCCTGTCGGTCCCCGATGCGGAAGTCCGGGTGGCCTTCCGGCCGCTGCTGTCCGGAAGGGTGGAGTTCAGCAAGCTGATCCTGCGCCGCCCCGAGGTCCTTTTCCGGAAGTACCGGGACGGGACCCACTCCGGCACCCGGATATCCGACCGCATGGCGAAGGGGGAGGGGGCCGCTCCCCGCCCGGGGGAGAAGGTATCGATCGCCCTTTCGGCGCTCACCATCGAGAAGGCGAAGCTCATCCTGGCCCTGGAGGGGGAGGACAAGCGGGAGACCCGATGGACGATCGATCCCTTCACCTGCCGCCTGTCCGGAATCGGCGCTCCGCAGAGCGACTTCGAGATCGAAACCCGGATCGACGGGGCCGTCCGCGGGGAGATCGAATTCGCCGGCAGGCTGACGCGCGAAGGGGGACCTTCCGCCGGCGCGCCCGCATACCGCCTGCACGGGAAGGGGAAGACATTCGGGCAGCCGGTGACCGTGGAGGGAACGTTCGTTTCGCCGGAAGGGCCGCTTGAAATGGACCTGGCCGTCGCTTTCCCGCAGATCGACCTGGAGAAGATTCCCCGGGTCTTCGCCCCCCCCCCGGCGATGCTGTCCGACGTTACCCTAAAGGGGATGGCGGCGCTCACGGTCAAAGCTTCCGGTACATCGCAGGCGATGGGGCTCGAAGCGCAGCTTCGCTACCCGTCGCTGCTTCTTACCGCCAACGCGACCCTTTCCCCCTCCACGGGAAGGCGGGAGTGGAGCGCGTCCGCCCGGGTCGAGTCGCTTGCCGATCTCGCCAGGAGCCTGGGGGGGGCGCTGGCCGGATGGGAGCCCGCGGGGAAGCTGACCGCGTCGGCGCATGGAAAACGTCCTGACGACGCGGCAAAGGAGACCTGGAACCTGTCGCTTTCTCCCGACGGCGCCGGCTTCCGGCTTCCCGCGCAGCGGATGGAGGTGCGTGGGCTCTCCGGCCGCGTCGATCTGTCAGGGAGCCGGGTGGACTTCCAGCCTCTCGCGGGGTCGGTCAACGGCCAGGCCTTCACCCTCTCCGGGCCGGTATTCCTCGGAACGGCCCCGACGGGCCTGGTCCGCCTGCGGATGGCCTACCTGGACCTGGACGCGCTGTTCCCCCCGTCGAAGGGGAGCGAGCCGGCGAAACGGAAGGAACCGTCCCCACCGGCCGCGGGCGGGGAAAAGGGAAAAGGGGTCGCCGCGCACGGGAGCCTCCAGGTCGACGCGGGGAAGGGCAGGGGCCTGGAATTCCGGGACCTGTCCGGATCGGGCCGCTACGAGGACGGCACGCTGGTCCTCGATTCCCTGCGGCTCCGGCTGTACGGCGGGGAGGCGACCGCTTCCGGCCGGATCCGGCTGGCCGGGAAAAGCCCGGATTTCCGCCTCAAGCTCTCCGCCAGGGACGTCGCCGCCGAAGAGATCCTGTCGCGCAAGACGTCGCTCAAGGATTTCCTGTCCGGCAAGGCGTCCCTCACCACGGACATCGCCGGCGCCGCCGGGAATTTCGACGAGTTCGCGCGGACGGCCGAGGGGTCGGGCTCCTTCCGGGTCGCCGGTGGTAGAATCAAGGGGGTGGACCTGCTTTCCACCGCCGCGGGCCTGTCGGGGCTGCGCTCCGTGGTGCCGGCGGGGCCGGGCGGCAGGGCGGGGGAAACCACGTTTTCGGACCTTTCGGCCGATTTCCGGATCGCAGGGGGGAAGATCCGGACCGACAAGCTGCGGATCCGCTCCGAGAAGATGGACCTTTCCGGATCGGCGGCGCTGGGATTCGACAAGACGCTCGATTATCGCGGGGCGCTCGTCCTCTCCAAGGAACTGTCGGACCGGGCCCGGGGGACCGCGGGGCAGTTTTTGACCGGATCCTCCGGGCGCGTGGAGATTCCGCTGATGGCATCCGGGCCCGTCACGTCGCCTTCGGTGAAGGTGGACGGCGAAGCGCTGTCGCGGGGGCTCGGAGAAAAGGCCCTACGGAGGCTGATGGAGAAGGCCCCGGGCAAGCAGGAACCCGGGAAGGCGCTGGAAGGGCTCTTCGAAAAGCTGCTGCCGGGGAAGAAATAGGAGGGGGGGATGGTTCCCTCGAACCGGGCGCTGCTCGTCATCGACATGCTGGAGGATTTCGTCCGTCCCGGCGCCCCGCTGGAAGTGCCGGAGAACCGGAAGATCCTGCCCGCGGTGCGCCGCCGCATCGCGCGGGCGCGCAAGGAAGGGGAGCTGGTCGTCTACGTGTGCGACGCCCACCGGAAGCGCGACCCGGAGTTCGCGCGCATGGGATGGCCGCCCCATGCCGTCGCGGGGACGCCCGGCGCCGCAGTCGTCGCGGAGATCTCCCCGGAACCCGGGGATGTCGTGGTGGACAAGCACTCGTACTCGGGGTTTCACCGGACCGCGCTGCAGTCCGTCCTGCGGCGCAAGGGGGTTCAGGCGCTCTCGCTGTCCGGGTGCGTCACCAATATCTGCATCCTCTACATCGCCTATGAGGCCGTATTGCGGGGCTACGACGTGACCGTGGACGAATCGCTCGTGGCGGGGATGGACCCGGATTCGCACGACTTCGCGCTCGAACAGATGGAGAAGGTGCTGGGCGTGCGGGTGATCCGCCGCCGGAAATAACTTCTGCGAAGGGGGCTGCGATGGACCCGATCCCGACCTGGGAAGAGATCCGGCGCGGGGATACGACCGATATCTATTTCCGCCGGACGATGGAAGTCCTGCGCAAGGCGGGAAAGGATCGCGTCCCGGTGAAAGCCGAAGCCTTCGTCAAGCGCTTTCCAGGGACGTACGAGTACGGGATCCTCTCCGGGATGGACGAGATGCTTTCCCTCTTCTCGGGCCGGGGGATCGATATCCGGGCGATGGAGGAGGGGACGCTGTTCCACACGGGCGAGCCGGTCCTCTCCATCGAAGGGCCTTACGGCGAGTTTTGCGAGATGGAGACCGCGATGCTGGGGGTCCTGTGCCAGGCCTCGGGAGTGGCCACCAAGGCGGCCCGGGTCAAGCGGCTGGCGGGGGACCGGACGGTCTTGAGCTTCGGGGCGCGGAGGATGCATCCCGCCCTCTCCACGGTGATCGACCGGAACGCCTTCGTCGGCGGGGTCGACGCGGTGTCGGTCGTCCGCAGCGCCGGATTCCTGGGCGAGGCGCCCAGCGGCACGATGCCCCACGCGCTCATCCTGGTGCTGGGGGACACCGTGGCAGCGATGCGCGCCTTCGACGACGCCGTGGACCCGGCCATCCCCCGCGTCTGCCTGATCGACACGCTCCAGGACGAGAAGTTCGAGGCGCTCCGCGCGGCGGAGGCCCTGGGAAAAACGCTCGCCGCCGTCCGCCTGGACACCCCCTCTTCCCGGCGCGGCGACTTCCGCAAACTCATCCAGGAAGTCCGATGGGAGCTCGACCTGCGGGGGTTCCAGCACGTCCGGATCATGGCCTCCGGCGGCCTGGGGGAGCCGGATATCCTGGACCTCCGGGACGTTGCGGACGGCTTCGGAGTCGGGACGTGCATCAGCAATGCGCCGACGATCGATTACGCGCTGGACATCGTCGAGGTGGAGGGCGCGCCGTTCGCCAAGCGGGGGAAGCACTCGGGCGGGAAGCAGGTGTTCCGGTGCGCCTCCTGCAACTTGCGGAAGATCCTGCCCGAATCCTCGGGGAAGCCCCGGTGCGCCTGCGGTGCGGAAATGGATGCGATGCTCCTTCCCGCGATGCGGGCGGGAGAGATCCTGGCGCCCCGACGATCCCCGCGCGAGCTCCGGAAGAGGGTCCTCGAGCAGGTGGCCTTCTTTCACGACCGAAAGGAGAAGGAGTGACCGCCCCGTTTCAAACCCTCGAGTGGACCGGGGACGCGCTGCTCCTCCTGGACCAGCGCGCGCTTCCCGGGAAGGAAACGATGCTGCGGTATACGGACGCCCCGGGCGTGGCCGGCGCCATCCGCACGATGGTGGTCCGGGGGGCGCCGGCGATCGGGGTGGCGGCGGCGTTCGGGCTGGTGCTCGCGGTGCCCGCCGGCGGCGCCGCGGGCGGTGCGTGGCGGAAGGCGTTCCGGGAGGCCGCGGAAACGATCGGCGCGTCGCGGCCGACCGCCGTCAATCTCTTCTGGGCGATCGAACGGATGCGACGGGCGGCGTCGTCGCTGCCGGACGACCCCCGGGAAGCGCGGCGCGGACTCGAGCGGGAGGCGATCGCCATCCGCGAGGAGGACGTGGAGGCCAATCGCAGGATGGGCGCGCACGGTGCGGAGCTGCTGCCCGACGGCGCCTCCGTGCTGACGCACTGCAACGCGGGGGCGCTGGCGACCGCCGGCTACGGGACGGCCCTCGGGGTAATTCGGGCGGCGGTGGCCGGAGGGAAGAGAATCCACGTCTACGTCGACGAGACGAGGCCGTTCCTCCAGGGCGCCAGGCTCACCGCCTGGGAGCTCATGAAGGACCGGATCCCCTGCACGCTCCTCACCGACAACATGGCGGCGAAACTCCTCGGGGACGGGAAGATCCAGGCCTCGATTGTCGGGGCGGACCGCATCGCCCGGAATGGCGACGTGGCGAACAAGATCGGAACGTACGGGGTGGCGGTCCTGTGCCGCGTCCACAAGGTGCCGTTCTACGTGGCGGCCCCCTGCTCCACGATCGACCCGGCGATCCGCACGGGGAAGCAGATCCCGATCGAGGAGCGGCCCGGGGACGAAGTGACCCACCTGATGGGGAGACGGATCGCGCCCGAGGGGATCGCGGTCTACAACCCGGCGTTCGACGTCACGCCGGCCCGGTACATATCCGCCATCGCGACGGAGAAGGGAATTTTGCGCCCCCCCCTTTCCCGAGCCCTCCGGGATCTCTTTCGGTGAACTCCCTGCTCGACCGGCTGCTGGCTCTCGGCGTGGAGAACACCACGCGCGCCCTGCCGCTGGCCGAGGAGATCCGGAAGCGGCTCGGCGGCGGGGATGCCGCGCTGGAAGTCGTGTGGGAGGTCGCCGCCTCCTCGCCCGACCCGATGGCGTTCCTGCTCAACCTCTCCAAGATGGCCGATTCCCTGCCGCGGGAGGATCTGGCGGCCGTCCTGTCCCGCCCGCAGGATCTTCCCGTGCTGGGCGCGCTTCTCGGGGGGTCCGGCTTCCTCTCCGACCAGATCGCCCGGCGAAGGGAGATCTTCTCCTTCCTCTTCCTGGAGGAGGGATTCCGCTGCCGGGTCCCCGCCGGGGAGCTGCTGGCCGAGGCGGTGGCGGCGGGCCTGCGTGCCGGAACGGAGGACGAGATCAAGGCCGCTCTCCGCCGCATCAAGCTGCGCGAGATGGCGCGGATCGCCGCGCGCGACCTCGCGGGCCTGGCGCCCCTTTCCGAGGTGACGCAGGACCTCTCGGCGCTCGCGTCCGCCGCCCTTTCCGGAGCGCTGGAGTTTGCCCGCCGCCAGCTCACGCAGCGGTACGGGGCCCCGTTCAAGGAAGGGAGGGCGGGCC
>JBLNFH010000104.1:0-4071 GCA_050263475.1 Deltaproteobacteria bacterium | reverse complement strand
GGAGCGCTCTCCTTGATTTCGTCGGTTACCGCCGCAACCCCGGCCGCCCGGCCGTCCACCGCGATGAAAACCGGGGTGTCCCCCTCTTCCGAGATTTGTCGGGAATCCGGGAGGAGGACGGAGGGATCGATCCCCCCCTCCTCCAGCCATTTGAGGCTCCCGGCCTGAACCCGTCTGCCGCCCGCGACAGCGCGGATCCCGTGCCCCGCCGCGGAGAAAAACCGCTCCGGGGGACCGAGCTCGATCCCGCGTGCCCTGGCGCCCTGCACGATCGCATCTCCCAGGGGGTGCTCCGAACCGGATTCGGCGATTGCCGCCAACCGAAGCAGCTCCCGCTCCCCGTCCACCCCCTGGAACGGCCCGTTCGGGGCGAGCCGGACCCCCGAGAGCTCCGGGCGTCCGCGGGTCACCGTGCCGGTCTTGTCGAGGACGACCGTCTGCACCTTGTGCGCCGTTTCCAACGCGGCCCCGTTGCGGACCAGGATCCCCAGCTCCGCGCCCTTGCCCGTGGCCACCATGATCGAAGTGGGGGTGGCCAGCCCCAGCGCGCAGGGGCATGCGATGATGAGAACGGAGATCGTGCTGATCATCGCGTAGGTCAGCCGCGGTTCCGGACCAAACGCCCACCAGGCGGCGAAGGTGACCGCGGCGATCCCCATGACCGCCGGCACGAAGTACGAAGCGATCACGTCGGCCAGGCGCCCGATCGGCGGCTTGCTCCCCTGCGCTTCCTGCACCATGCGGACGATGCGGGCCAGGACCGTATCCTTCCCCACGCGGACGGCGGTGAACACCAGGCGGCCGTTCAGGTTTATCGTCCCGCCGGTCACGAGGCTGCCGGGCCCTTTCTCCGCCGGGATCGGCTCGCCGGTGAGCATCGACTCGTCGACGGCGGCCGTTCCTTCCGAAACCGACCCGTCGACCGGGATCTTCTCTCCCGGGCGGACCACGACGCTGTCCCCGACCCTTACGTCCTGGAGCGGGATGTCCCTTTCCGTTCCGTCCGCAAGGACGCGGGCGGTCGCGGGCTGGAGCCCGATCAGCTTCTTCACGGCGGCGGAGGTCTTCCCCTTGGCCCGGGATTCGAAATACCGCCCCAGGAGGATCAGGACGATGATCGCCGAGGAGGTATCGAAGTATACGTGGGCACCCGCCCCTTGAACGGCGAAGATCCCGGGGAAAAACGTCGCCACGATGCTGTACGCATAGGCCGCCGTGGTGCCCAGAGCCACCAGCGTGTTCATGTCCGTCGTCCCGTGCCTTGCGGCCGCCCATGCGCCCCGGTAGAAACGGGAGCCGGCAAATATCTGGATCGGCGTGGCCAGCAGGAGTTGGAGCAGAGCGCCCGCGAACGGCGAAAACGGCATGCGGGCCGAACCGGCGATCATCTCCCCTTGCGCGAGAAGGAACAGGGGAATCCCCAGCGCGACGCCCATGCGCAGGCGCGCAAGCAGGGAACGCTCCTCCTCTCGCTGCATCCGCTCCTGCAGGGCCAGCGGGTCTTCCCCCTCCTGGACCTCAGGAACGGAGTACCCCGCGTCCCTTACGGCAACCCGCAGCGCTTCCCGGTCCGCGATCCCGGGGACATACTCCACCGTCCCGGACTTCGCGGCCAGGTTGACGCTTGCCGACAGGACCCCGGGAACCGCCGCGAGGGATTTTTCCACGCGCGCCATGCAGGAGGCGCAGCTCATCCCTTCGATCGGGAAGTCGGCCTTTTCCACGTGAACTTCGTACCCCGTGCCGCGGATGGCGGCGACCAGGTCCTGCGGCTGGACCTTTGCCGGGTCTGCGGACACCGTCGCGGTCCGGGTGGCCAGATTCACGGAGGCATCCTTCACCCCCGGGACGCCCGACAGCCCCTTCTCCACCCGCGCCACGCACGAAGCGCACGACATCCCTTCCACAGGCAGGGTCCAGCGGACCGTTTCCCTCACGGAACGGTCCACTGAAGCCTCGGGGGCCTGGGTTGCGGGAAAGGAGGTGGAGTTGTCGGTGCGCACCTTGGACATACCCTTGTCTGGAAGATTGCCGGGAACCGATGGTGCCGCCTGCCGGCCGGAATCGGTCAATCGGACAGTACCCATTATACGGCCATTATCCTGTCCGGGGGGCTCCATCGTGTCCAACACTATCGCATGGATTTGTTGCTATAATCCCCACGTGCGCGCCTGTAGCTCAGGTGGATAGAGCAGCTGCCTTCTAAGCAGCGGGTCCGGGGTTCGAGTCCCTGCAGGCGCGCCATACCGGACGAAGATTGGCACTGTTGGTGCGGTTGTTACGCCGCTCCTGATTCAAGCGATGGCCTGCTGCACATGAGGACGATCTTGCCGGTCACGCCTCCCTTCCCGAGCAACTCGTGCGCGTGCCTTGCCTCGACAAGAGGAAATCGCTGCGCGATGAGCGGCTTGAGCTTCTTCTGTTGAAGGAGGTCAAATAGCGCGATCAAATCCTGTCGAAACAATGCCGGTTTCATCCGCTTGAGCCACTGGATGCTGTAGGGGACCACCCGTTTCCGGCCTGGGAGAAGCCAGCCGCCGACAATGTACAACCCGAAGATGGCGGTTCCACGAAAGCGTTGACGACGACCTGGACGACCCGAAGCCAATCCCTCCCCACGTAGCGAGGAACGAAGACCATAACCCACCACCCTCCCACCAGGACGGAGAGCCTTGCGGGAATGCCAGAGGTGGGTACCACCGATGGGGTCGAAGACGACGTCCACGCCCTCGTCCGTGAGGCGGTGAATTTCTTTCACGAAGTCCTGATGCCGGTAATCCATCGGGATACCGCCCAGGTCGGATACGGCCGTTGCCCCTCGCGATGAACAGGTACCGTACATCTCCAGCCCGGCGAGGCGCCCAAGCTGCAATAGTGCCGTGCCGACCCCGCCCGCCGCGCCGTGAATCAACACGCGCTGGCCCTGTCTGACCTTGGCGGAACGATGCAGCATCTGGTACGCCGTGATGTAGTTCAGCACGAGGCAGACAGCCTCGACGGCGTCCAACCCAGGTGGCACCGGAACCAGTTCATGTTGCTGCAGGCAGACGAACTCCGCGTACGCACCGTGGATCGGCAGCGCGGCAACTATCCGGCCGGGTTCGATTCCAGAGACACCGTCGCCGAGCCGTTCCACCACGCCAACCAGATCCCACCCCGGCGTGAATGGCACCGGGGGCGTCTCGGGATGAACGCCCTCGCGCGCCATTATGTCGGGCAAGGAGACGCCTGCGGCCAGCACGCTCACCCGTACCTCACCGTTCTTCGGCTCGGGGCACTCTTCTTCAACCACCCGAAGTTCCTCGGGACCGCCGTAGCGAGTGACCATAATGCGGGTGTGTCTGATGGATCTCCTCCTCTCTTGCCGGGCACTCGAGCTCATGCGGCGTAACGCTCAGGTCAAGCTGCGGGGGCTCAGGCCTTCCTTTGGTGCCGAAAGGGGGGCTCGATTCCAACCCGGGGGTTCCCAGCCGCCCTCTCATTATCCTTCATTTTTCCTTCATCCCCTTCCCGAACTGTACTGCGAACCGGGTCATCTAAGGTTTCAGGTTTTTGGGGGCAGGGATTGACGGTCTTTCGATCCGGGCCTGCATCCCCCTGCCAGGTCCACGTGTACCAACGATGTTTTTAGACGCTTGGCGGCGCATGGGGTTCCCAGCGATCGCCAAGGCAGAAAAGGAGATTCACGAATGCGTATGCTCATGAACGTGACCCTGCCTCACGAACCGTTCAACACCGCAGTCAGGGATGGGTCCGTCGGTGAAACCCTGGAACGAATCCTTAGAGAAACCAAGCCCGAGACGGTCTATTTCACGGAACGGAACGGGCACAGAGGGGCGATCCTGATCTTCGACCTCGCCGAACCGTCGAAGATCCCGGCAGTTGCCGAACCATGGTTCCTCGCCTTCAACGCCGACGTCGAGTTCAAGATCGTCATGACCCCTGAAGATCTCAAGAAGGCCGGGCTCGCAGATGTCGGGAAGATGTGGTCGAAAGCCGCCTGAGAATTCCAATAGGAAAACGGCCCGGGGGGTCACCCCCCGGGCTGTCTTAAATCCTGTTCCAGCCGCA
>JBLNFH010000103.1:0-8761 GCA_050263475.1 Deltaproteobacteria bacterium | reverse complement strand
CGGAGGAGGGGAGGATCGGCTCCCACCCCTTTTCCTCGAATGCGTCGTACAGGTACCCCCTGAAAAAAACCTCCTCGGGGAGCGCCACCAGGAGCCCCTGCCGGAGGAGGAGTTCCCCCAGGGGAGGCGCGGGTCCCGAATACGGGGCCAGAGCGGGCGGAAGCGGAAGCCGCGCGTACACCAGGTACGCAAGGGTGCCCCCGGCGGCAAGCAGAAGCGCCGCCTTTACGCTTCTTCCCGCATTCCCGATCCGGAGCCAGGCAGGAGCGTTTCCCCGGCGATACTGCATCAGGGGGGTGTAGAGGAAAAGTACCGCGGCAAGGAGGTCCGGCTGGAAGAGGAGAAACGACGAGCGATGCGCCGACGCCAGGCGCACGAGGAGGACGATCCCGAGACACAGCAGGACCGCCTGGTAGGGAACGGGGCCGTGCGTTTTCAAGGCCGCCCTCCTCGGGTTCAAATCGACGGACGGATCCGGTCGAATAATTCGGGGAACCGGGAGATCGTGAAATCCGGAGGTGAGGAAGCAAAGCCCGCGGCGCCAAGCCCGTACGTCACCCCGCAGGTCGTGACGCCGGCCCTCCTGCCCGCGAGGACGTCGTTTGCGGAGTCCCCGACCATGAGGGTCTCCCCGGGAGAGGCTCCGAGCCTTCCCATGATATGGAGGAGACCGTCCGGGTCGGGCTTCTTGGTTTCCAGGGAATCCCCGCCGACGACGTCCGAGAAGTACCTCGAGAGCAAAAGCCCCGACAGGATCTTCCGGCTCATGTCGAGCGGCTTGTTCGTCAGGATCGCCATCCGGTAGGATCCCGCCCATTCCGCGAGGCTTTCCGGAACGCCGGGATAGGGGACCGTGGTGTCCAGGAGGTGTTGCCGGTAGTGCTCCAGGAACCGCTTGAGAACGGCCGGCAGGGTCCCGTTGACGTCTTCGCCCACGGCCCGGCGAATGAGCATCGTCGCCCCGTCGCCCACGTAGGAATAGATCACGGGGTGCGGAAGAACCGGGAGGCCGAAGGCCGCCAGCGCGTGGTTGACCGAGCCCGCAAGGTCCGCCTTGGAGTCCACAAGCGTCCCGTCCAGGTCGAACACCAGCAACCGCACCGCATCCTTCACCGTGATCACCCCCGGAATCATTCCGCTTCTTCCCGCCCGCCGTGACAGGCTGCGCCGCTTCGGAGGGGGGCTCCGTTCGTGGCGCGCCCTCCCTTAGTACTTTGCGGCTGCGCTATACCTCATTATTGCGCCCCCCTCCTGCGGCGGTTCCACCGGGCTCCCCTGTACCGATTTTATTTTAGATGAAAATCGCGTTGTAAGGGGCGGCCGCTGTAAACCTTGCTCCATGCATTAAGGTTGACAGCACCAGCCGGTTCCGCGAAAATGGCCACCTGCTTCGATGACGGGCAAGGGGTGCGGATGCAACTGTTCTGGAAACGAATGCGGGAAAACGCAATGTCCGGGGCAGGGATATCCGATTCCGATGCCCTGTCAGTCCTGCGCCTCCCCCGGGAGGACCTATGGACGCTCCTCCACCTGACGGATGCCGTCCGGCGGCGGTTCAAGGGTGACGGGATCCGGCTCTGTTCGATCGTCAATGCGAAATCGGGGCTCTGCTCGGAGGACTGCTCCTTCTGCTCGCAATCCATCCGGTCGAAGGCGGAGATCCCGAGATATCCCCTGGCCGGCGAGGAGGAGATCCTGGCCGCGGCGCGGGAGGCCAAGGCGCGCGGTGCGAGGGAATTCTCCATCGTCGGATCCGGGCTCGCCATGCGCAACCGGAAGGAGCTCGAGCGGGTGGGGAACGCCGTCGCGCGGATCCGCAACGAGCTGGGGCTGGAGACGTGCGTGAGCCTGGGGACGCTTTCCGCCGGGGATGTCGACTATCTCCTTTCGCGGGGCCTGCGTTCGATCCATCACAACCTGGAGACCTCGCGCCGCTTCTTCCCCTCGATCTGTACGACGCACGAGTACGATGCGGACGTCCGCGCCGTCCGCGAGGCGAAGGCGGCCGGCGCATGGGTGTGCAGCGGGGGGATTTTCGGCCTCGGGGAGACCGACGAGGACCGCGTGGAGCTGGCCATGACGCTGCGGGAGCTCGACGTCGATTCGATCCCGGTCAATTTCCTGAACCCGGTCCCCGGCACGCTGCTCGAGGGGAAACGGGAGCTGTCGCCCTTCGGCTGCCTCAAGATCATCGCAATGCTGCGCCTGTGCCATCCGGGGCGGGAGATCATCGTGTGCGGCGGAAGGGAAGTGAACCTGCGGGACCTGCAGGCGCTGATGTTCGCGGCGGGGGCGACGGGAACGATGGCGGGGAACTACCTTACGACACGCGGCCGCCCGGCCGAGGATGATGTGCAGATGATCCGCGACCTCGGCCTTTCCCTCCGGGAGGCGTGACCGATGGATCTTTCCTTTCTTGCCGCGGAAGTCGAGGAGCTGAAAACGAAGGGCCGCTACCGTTCACTGCGCCGCGTTTCCGGACCCCAGGATGCCGAAATCGTCATCGGCGGGGAAAAGCGGCTCAACTTCTCCTCCAACAATTACCTGGGGCTGGCCAATCACCCCGCGGTGGTTTCTGCGCTCATCGAAACCGCAGGCCGGTACGGCGTGGGGTCCGGCGCATCCCGGCTGATCTGCGGCCACATGGACGTCCACGCCGAGCTCGAGGACGCGGTGGCCCGCATGAAAGGGACGGAAGCGGCGCTGTCCTTCAGCGCCGGCTACCTCGCCAACCTGGGGATCCTGTCGACGCTGGCCGGCCCCGGGGCGACGATCTTCTCCGACGAGCTGAACCATGCATCGATCGTCGACGGCTGCAGGCTTGCGCGCGCCCGCGTGGAGGTCTACCGGCACGGCGACGCGGGGCACCTCTCGGACCTCCTCGGACGGTCGCGCGCGAGGCGCAAGGTCGTGGTGACCGACGGCGTGTTCAGCATGGACGGCGACATCGCGCCCCTGCCCGACCTGGTGGAGGCGAAGGAGAGGCACGGGGCGATCCTCGTGGTCGACGACGCCCACGCCACCGGTGTGCTCCCCCCGCACGGGCGGGGGACCGCCGATCTTTTCGGGATCCGCGAGCGGGTGGACATACAGATGGGGACGTTTTCCAAGGCGCTCGGCACGTACGGGGCCTACATCGGGGCGACGCGCGCCATGGTCGACTACTTTGTCAACAAGTGCCGCCCCTTCATCTTCAACACCGGCCTGCCGCCCGCTCTCGCGGGGGCGACGCTGGCTGCCGTCAACCTCCTCGGGAAGGAGCGGGGGCTACTCGCTTCCCTGTGGCGCAACCAGGAGCTCTTCCGCGGGGAGATGGCGAAACGGGGGCGGCCGGTGGCTTCCCGGACCGCGATCGTCCCGATCCTCGTCGGCGGGGACGAGGAGACGATGGCCGTCGCGAAGGCGCTGTTCGACCGCGGGGTGTTCATCCCCGGGATCCGCCCGCCGACGGTGCCGGAGGGGACGGGGCGGCTGCGGTTGACGCTGATGGCCACGCACACCCCGGGGATGATCCAAACGGCCGCGGAGCAGATCGACCGGGCGTTGCGGGAGCAGGGAATTGGACCGGACGGAATCGCTCAGGCGTAGGGACAAGGCGGCAATCTGGCATCCGTTCACCCAGATGGCCGACTGGGAAGCAGAAGATCCCCTCGTCATCGAGCGCGGCGAGGGCAACTATCTTTACGATACGGAAGGGAACCGGTTTTTCGACGGGGTTTCCTCCCTGTGGGTGAACCTGTTCGGGCACCGGCGGAAGGAGATCGACGACGCCGTCCGCGCGCAACTGGATCTGCTGGCCCACTCCACGTTCTTGGGACTGTCGCATCCCCCGGCGGTCGAGCTGGCGGAAAAGCTCCTGGCGGTCGCGCCGAAGGGGCTTGCCCGGGTCTTTTACTCCGACAACGGCTCCACGGCCATGGAAATCGCGATCAAGATGGCCTTCCAGTACTGGCGCCAGAAGGGGGGCGGGGAGGGGAGGGAAACGTTCCTGACCCTTTCCGAGGCCTACCACGGGGACACGCTGGGCTCCGTATCCGCCGGCGGCATCGACCTGTTCCACAAGATCTTCCGCCCGCTGCTGTTTTCCACGCGCAGGATGCCGACCCCCCATTGCTATCGGTGCCCTTACGGCCTCTCCCGCCCGTCCTGCGGTCTGCACTGCGCCGACCGGATGGAGGAGGAGGTGCGCAGGTCCGCCGGTTCCCTCGCGGCGGTCGTCGTGGAGCCCCTGGTCCAGGGGGCGGCGGGCATGCTGATGATGCCCGAGGGATACCTGCGGCGGCTGCGCGCCGTGACGCGGGAGTGCTCCGTCCTGCTGGTCTGCGACGAGGTCGCAACCGGTTTTTGCCGCACGGGCACGATGTTCGCCTGTGACCGGGAAGGAGTAACCCCGGACATCATGGCGGTCGCCAAGGGGCTGACCGGCGGCTATCTGCCCCTGGCGGCGACCCTGGCGACCGATGACGTCTACCGCGCCTTCCTGGGGCGGTACGAGGAATACAAGACGTTTTTCCACGGCCATTCCTACACCGCGAATCCCCTCGGGTGCGCGGCGGGCCTGGCCACCCTCTCGATTTTCGATCGCGAGGACGTGCCGGCGCGCGTGTCCGCCCTCTCCGGTGTCATGCACGGCTCCCTGTCGGCCCTTTCGGGGCACCCCAACGTCGGCGACATCCGGCAGAAGGGGCTGATGGCGGGAATCGAGATCGTGGCCGACCGTGCGGCGAAGGAAGGGTTTCCTCCCGCCCGGAAGACCGGGCAGCGGATCGCGCGGAAGGCAAGGGAGAAGGGCGTTCTCCTGCGGCCCCTGGGCGACGTGGTGGTGCTGATGCCCCCCCTGTCCTCGACGGAGGACGAGATCGAGCGCCTGGCCGGCGCGGCGTCCTGGGCGATCGGGCAGGTGCTGGGGTGAAGGCATTCCTGATCACGGGGACGGACACCGGTGCGGGCAAGACCCGGTACGCCTGCCTGCTCGGGAGCCGCCTGGTCGCGGAGGGGGTGGCCGTCTCCCCCTTCAAGCCCGTCGAATCGGGCTGCGCTCACCGTCCCGGCGAAGCGCCCTTCCCGGAAGACGCGGCGGCGCTGCGGGACGCCATCGCCCCGGGGATGCCCTTAAGCGAGATCTGCCCGCATCCCCTGGCGGCCGCGCTGTCCCCGCACCTCGCCGCGCGCGGGGAGGGGGTGTCGATCGACCCCGTGCGGATCCGGGAGGCGGCCGCCGCAGCGGCACGCTCTTCCGAGGTGCTTCTCGTGGAGGGGGCGGGCGGAATCGCCGTGGAGATCCGCGAGGGATACACCTTCGCGGACCTCGCCCGCGACCTTTCCCTCACCGTCCTGGTCGTGGCGGAGAATCGCCTTGGGGTGCTCAACCACCTCCGGCTCACCCTGAGGTACCTGGCCTCCGAAGGTCTGGCTGCTGCCGGGGTCGTCCTGAACGACCGTTCCGCGGATCTCTTCCCGGCGCGGGAGGCGAACGAGGCGGAAGTCCGTCGCATCTCCGGGGACAGGTACCTGGGCCGGATTCCCCACGGGGCAGCCGCGCTGCCGGAAGACTCCTTCCTGCGGTTCCGCACGAGGTTTCTCGCGACGTAATCGCCCTTTTCCCTTCCATTTTCATATAATGACGGCATGCCGCCGCCGGAGAAGAACCGCGTCTGGCTCAAACCGCTGGTCTTTATCGCAGCGTTCGCCCTGCTCACGTTTCTCCTGTACCAGTCGGGCCTTGTCCATTTCTTCCTGGACAAGCAGCGGCTGCGCCGCTTCATCGATTCCCTCGGGATGTGGGGGTTCGCCGGGTTCATCTGCCTGCAGGTGATCCAGGTCGTCGCCGCCCCCATCCCCGGGGAGGCCACCGGGCTGCTGGGGGGATACCTGTACGGCCCGGTCATCGGGGCCGTGCTGTCGACGGTTGGGCTGACGATCGGCTCCTACGCCGCCTTCGCCCTGTCCCGGTACTTCGGCAGGCCGCTAACGGAGAGATTCGTGGACAAGGCGACGATGGCCCGCTTCGATTACCTTCTCCACCACAAGGGGGCCTTCCTGATCTTCCTCCTGTTCCTGATCCCAGGATTTCCCAAGGATTACCTCTGTTACATACTCGGGTTGGGGCATTTGACCACCCTGGAGTTCCTGTCCATCGCCGTTTCGGGCAGGCTGCTCGGGACCGTGATGCTGACCTTGGGGGGGTACTACCTGAGGAGCAAGGAATATCTTCCCTTTTTCCTCCTGGGCGGCGTCGCGATCGTCCTCGTCTTTATCGCGTTCGCATACAAAGACGAATTGGAGCGGTGGTTCCGGAGGCTGCACGAGAGGCACCAGGAGAAGCGCCGGAAAAAATGACCTTCGCTACTTCTTCGGCTCGGGGGCGGGTCTCCGACTCATGCTGACCAGCACCACGATACCGTAGCTCACGAAATACAGCCCCAGGAGCGGCAGGGACATGAGCGTCATGTTGTACACGTCGGGCGTCGGGGTGATGACGGCGGCGAGGATGACGCAGAACAGCATGGCGTGGCGCCACCGCTTCCGGAAAATCGCCGGGGTGAGCCATCCGGCGCGCGCCAGGAAGTAGGAGATCAGGGGCGCTTCGAAGGACAGCCCCAGGGCGAAAAGCATGGTTCCGCAGAAGGAGATGAACTTGCGGGCCGAGATGAGGGCCGCCACCTTCTCGGTCTCGAAACTCACCAGGAATCCGATCCCCGCGGGGAGCAGGACGTAGTAGCTGACCAGGCCGCCTGCGCAGAACAGGGCGGTCGCCACGAGGATGACGGGCCCTCCCCATCCCCGCCAGCCGGGCATCCACTGCGCCACCGCGCCCCGCCACAGCATCCATGCCCCGGCCGGAAGGGACAGCGCGATCCCGCAGTACAGGGAGAGATGGATGAGCGTCAGGAACCCTTCGTCGGGGGAGTACGCGACGAGCTTGCGTCCCAGCAGGCGGACGAGGAACCGCAGGATGTTCTCGGAAAAGGAGAAGGACGCCGCGGTGAGCAACAGGACGAGGACGGCATAGACCGCCAGTCCCTTGCGGGACGTCTCCAATACGTCGAGGATGGTTTTGACCCGGTTTTGCACGAACTCCCGCGTGCCCTGGTTGATGGCCTATCTTATCGTGAAACGCCTTTCCTGAGGACGATGGCGGTTACGCGGCGTCCGCATTTCGGTTCCGGAGATGCCGGCGGACGTACCATACGATCCCCGCGATCAGCACGGCGCCGATCAGGAGGTCGAACCGGTGGAAGTATACGCGAAGCGCGGGCCACTGCTCCCCCATGACCTTGCCGACATAGGCCAGCCCCAGGCACCAGGGAAAGGATCCGGCGAACGTGTAGGCGATGAACCGCTTCATCTCCATCCGCGCCACGCCCGCGGGGAAGGCGATAAAGGTCCGGACGACGGGAAGGAGCCTCGCGAAAAAGACGGTCGCCTCTCCGTGCCGGTCGAACCAGCGGTCCGCCAGGTCCAGGTCGTGGCGGGACATCAGGATGTACTTCCCGTATTTCTCGATGAGCGGCCGCCCCCCGTACATCCCCAGGTAATACGCGGGGACGGAACCGGCGACGCACCCGATCGCTCCCGCGAGCGCTACGGACCAGAGCGAGAATTTCCCCAGGAAGACCAGGTACCCCGAGAACGGCATGATCACCTCGGAGGGAAGCGGGATGCAGGCGGACTCGATCGCCATGAGGAGGCCGATTCCCGGCAGCCCCATCCGGGAGATGACGTAGATGATCAGGGAGGCGAGCGCTTCCAGGATGCGCGTGAACATCGGGCAGGCTCCGGGGATCGCGAATTCGCCAGGCCCGCTTCGGGCGGCCTGGAGGGAGTATCAGTATAACGGATTCCGTCCGCTCCACTAGCCGACCGTGATGTACGGCGGGCCGAAGCGGAGGGTGGGCTGCGCGTCGCCCACGGGGACCCCCTGTCCCTCCTTGCCGCAGGTCCCCAGCCCGAACCCCAGGTCGCTTCCGACCCGGTCGATCATCCGCAGCGCCTCGGGGCCGTTGCCGGTGATGGTGGCGCCCCGAACGGGTTCCCCCTGCCTGCCGTTCTCGACGCGGTATCCTTCCGCGACTTCGAACATGAAGTCCCCGGTGACGGTGTTGACCTGCCCTCCCCCCATCTTCACGACGAGGAGCCCACGGTCCACGCTCGACAGGATCTCTCCGGGAGGGGTCGTACCCGGCAGCAGGACCGTGTTGCTCATGCGCGGGATCGGCTTGTGGCGGTAGGACTCGCGCCGTCCGTTCCCCGTGGAGCGGACTCCCTCCTTCATCGCGGAAAGCCGGTCGTGCAGGAACCCCTTGAGGACGCCGTTCTCCACCAGCACGGTCCGCTCCCCCGGCGTTCCCTCGTCGTCGACGCCGAAGGCCCCCCGTTTCCCCGGTATCGTCGCGTCGTCGACGATGGAGACGAGCGGGCTGGCCACTTCCTTCCCCAGCGCGTCCCGGTAGACGGACATCCCCTGCCGGGCAAGGTCCGCCTCCAGCCCGTGCCCGATCGCCTCGTGGACCATCGTTCCTCCCGCCTCGGCGGAAAGGACGACCGGCAGCCGTCCGCCTTCGGGCTTCCGGGCGGAGAGGGTACGCAAGGCCCGGGAGGCGGCTTTCCGGGCGAGGCTCTCGGGGTCGAATTCCTCCAGGAACTCCCAGCCGGCCGTTCCCCCGCCGGACTCGTACCCCGTCACGAGCCCGCTCCCGTCGCCGGCGACGCATTGCACGGACAACACCGTGTACGTCTGGTCGTCGGATACGAATACGCC
>JBLNFH010000102.1:0-3514 GCA_050263475.1 Deltaproteobacteria bacterium | reverse complement strand
GCCTCGCGTTTTCCTGGTGGGCGCGCATGTCGTCGGCCGAGGCGGCGCGCAGAACCTTGGCGTAGGAGGTCTTCCTGCCGGACGGGGCGTGGCCGTCGATCCGCTGGAGGACCTCCCCCAGCACCGGGCCCCGCTCCGTCTGGACGACGGCGTAGTCCCCCCGCTTCAGGGGGGTTCCGGTGCAGTCGAAGTGGTGCATCTTGCAGACTCCCCGGAGCCTGATTCCCGCAAGGTCCATCCGCTTTTCATCCCTCTCCGTGCAATTTGTACAGGAATGCCTCCAGCGCCAGCCGCTTCTGGGCCTGGGGCGGCATCCGGGACATGGACAGAAGCGCCTGGAACGCCCGGATCCACCCGTGCGGGGTTTTCCTCCCGGCGATGGCGCGTAGAGGCTCTCCCAAATCGCCGTTTATTATAGCCTCATTCGTTCCGGATGATAAGAGGGCCAGGTCCCGCGCCAGCGACAGGGGCACGGAAAGTTGCCCCTTCCGCTCCCCGCCCTTTTTCCACGACTCCCCGGCCGCGGCGACGGCCGCCGGATCCAGGCCGGAGAGCAGATCGGTCCACATCCGGCGGTCCTCCTCCATCTCTTCCAGGAAAAGGAGCGTGCGCCCGGGGCTGCCGCCGGAGCAGGCGGCCGCCGCCCGGACCGTCCCGGGGGAGTGCCCCGCGCAGGCATCGGGAAGGCCGCGAAGGATCTCCTCGACGACATCCGCCGCGAGGGTGGAGAAGGGGATTTTCTGGCATCGGGAGACGATCGTCACCGGCAGTTCGGAGAGCCGGTGGGCGACGAGCACCAGGTGCGTCGACGGGGGCGGCTCCTCGAGGGTCTTCAGCAGCGCGTTGGCCGCCTGGAGGGTCATCCGGTCCGCCGGGCAGACGAGCGCGGCGCGCACCCCGTCGGAAAACGCCTTCAGGGAAAGCTCCTCCTTCAGGCGCCGGATCTCGGCGATCTGGATGAAGTGGTTCTCGGGGGACACGCGCAGGAGATTGGGGTGCGCGCCCGAGGAGAGCAGCCGGCAATCGGGACACGTGCCGCAGGCGCCGCCGGGGGTCCGGCTCCCGCAGAGAAGCGCGGCGATAAAGGCGAGGGCGGCCGTCTCCTTGCCGATCCCCTCCTCCCCGTGGAAGAGGAGGCCGGGAGGGACGTTCCCCGTCGAAAGGTACCGGCGCAGGAGCGAGACCGCCCGGTCCTGCCCCCGGAGCGAGGAGAAGTCCCCTACCATCCGAAGCGCGCCGAAACGGTTTCCCGGATGCGCAGGAAGACCTCCTCCGCCGGCAGCATGCCGTCGATCCGGAGGATGCGGTCCGGGTGGCGATCCTGCAGCCGCAGGTACCCTTCCCGGACGTTCCTGTGGAACCCGATGGACTCGGACTCGATGCGGTCCGGCCGGCCGCCCCGTCCGCGGATCCGGGCGAAGCCGGCCTCCGGTGCGACGTCGAGGAGAAACGTCAGGTTGGGGGACAGGCCCCCGGAGGCGAAGCGGTTCAGCCACTCGACCTGCGAGCCGTCGATCCCCCGGGAGAACCCCTGGTAGGCGGCCGTGGCGTCGAAGAAGCGGTCGCACAGGACCGCCGTTCCGGAATCCAGGGCGGGCAGGATCACCCCGCGGACGTGCTGCGCGCGGGCGGCTTCGTACAGGAGCAGCTCGGTTTCGGGGAAGACGGGCTCCGCCCGGGGCGACAGCAGGAGGGACCGGATTTCGTCGGCAAGGGCCGTCCCCCCCGGTTCCCGGGTGACGCGGTGGGGGATTCCGGTTTTCTCGAGGTATTCCGAAAGCCGCCGGACCTGCGTCGTCTTTCCGGACCCCTCGATCCCCTCAAACGTGACGAACGGGGCGCCCAGCTAGCACTCCGAGAAACCGCACGAGCGGCACTTGAGGCACCCTTCCTGCATTTCGACCTGGCTGCCGCAGTCGGGGCAGGCGCCGCGCGCGATTTCCCGATCCTCCGGCAGGGAGGCGCGGACCGCCGGGGCGGGTGCGGCCAGGACGGGTCCCGCCCCGGCGCCGGGAAGCCCGGCGAACATCGTGTCGACGTTCTCCATGTACCACTCGATGGCCTTGGAGACCGCGTCCGCGCAGGACAGGATCTTCCCGCCGTTCCCGCCCCAGGCGGGCAGATGGCAGGAGATCCCCTTCAGCTGCTTGATGATCTGGTCGGGCTGGACACCGGAGCGAAGGGCCAGGGAGACGAGCCTTCCGATCGCTTCGGACTGGGAGGCGGCGCATCCGCCGGCCTTCCCCATCTGGTTGAAGATCTCGAAGATCCCCCGGGCGTCGCGGTTGATCGTGACGTAGATCTTCCCGCAGCTCGTCTTCATCTCCTTGGTGACTCCCAGCAGGGTGTCGGGGCGGGGCCGCGGAGAGACGAACCCCGGCTCGGCCCCGGCGGCTTCGGCCGCCGCCGCGGCGGCCTCCTTGCGGTTGACCTCGCCGATGTTCAGCACCTGCTCGTCGCGGCTGCGGTCCCGGTAGACGGTGACGCCCTTGCAGCCGAGGCGGTAGGCCAGGACGAAGACCTTCCGGATGTCCTCCCGGGTGGCGTCGGACGGGAAGTTGACGGTCTTGGACACGGCGTTGTCGACGAACTTCTGGAAGGCGGCCTGCATCCGCAGGTGCGCCTCGGGGGAGATGTCGTGCGCCGTCACGTAGACCCTTCGGACCTCTTCGGGGATCCCCTCCACGTGCCGCAGCGAGCCGGCCTGCGAGATCTCCCGCATCTTTTCCACCGAGTAGAGCCCCCTGCGCCGCATCTCGGCCTCGAACAGGGGATGTCCCTCGACCAGGTGGTCGTTGTCCATCACGTTGCGGATGAACGACAGGGCGAAGATCGGCTCGATCCCGCTGCTGCAGCCGGCGATGATGCTGATGGTCCCCGTCGGGGCGATCGTTGTCGTCGTGGCGTTGCGCCGCGGCGGGCTCTGCCGCTCGGGGAAGACGCTGATCCCGTAGTTCGGGAACGGCCCGCGCTCCCGCGCCAGCAGGAAGGAGGCGGAGGCCGACTCCTCCTGGACGAAGTTCATCACCTCCTGGGCGACGGACAGCGCCTCGTCCGAATCGTAGGGGATGCCCAGCCGGATCAGCAGGTCGGCGAACCCCATCACGCCGAGACCGATCTTCCGGTTCCCCATCGTCATCTGCCGGATCTCGTTCAGGGGGTAGTTGTTCATGTCGATGACGTCGTCCAGGAAACGGACCGCGGTGTGGATCGTGTCCTTGAGCTTCTCGTAGTCGATCCGCGTGCCGCCGTTCTCCCCCAAAACCATGGTGGCGAGGTTGATGGAGCCCAGGTTGCAGCTCTCGTAGGGGAGCAGCGGCTGCTCGCCGCAGGGGTTGGTGCTTTCCATCTCGCCCAGCCGGGGCGTGGGGTTGTCCCGGTTGATCCGGTCCAGGAAGATGATCCCCGGCTCGCCGTTCCGCCACGCCGAGTCCACGATCCTCTCGAACACCTCGCGGGCCTTGAGGTTGCCGGCCGACTCCCGGGAGTGGGGGTTGACGAGCGCGTATTCCGC
>JBLNFH010000101.1:0-8574 GCA_050263475.1 Deltaproteobacteria bacterium | reverse complement strand
CCCCCGAAGGGATGGATGTGGTCCTGTCGACGCTCCAGGGGCTGGGCGGCGGCCGGCTGATCACCGTTTTCGGGTGCGGGGGGAACCGGGACCGGGGAAAGCGGCCGCAAATGGGACGGATCGCGGCGCTGCGCTCGGACGTCGTCGTCGTCACTTCCGACAATCCCCGCAACGAGGACCCGATGGCGATTATCTCGGATATCCTTCCCGGATTGCGCTCGGAAGGGATTCTCGAGGCGGGGAGGGAAGTGGCCTGGGCCGACGGATATTTCGTGGTGATTCCCGACAGGAAGGCGGCGATCCAGCATGCGCTGTCGATAGCGCGGCCAGGGGACACGGTGGCGATCGCCGGGAAAGGACATGAGAATGTACAGATCATCGGGGACCGGAGTCTGCCGTTCGACGACCGGGAAATCGTCCGGGGAATGCTTGCCTCCGACGGGTAGGATGACCCTCGAGGAAGTCGTCGGGGCGATCCAGCCGCTTCGGGCGGGGGGAGAGATTCCCGCACGGATGCCGATCGGGACGGTCACGACCGACAGCCGCGAGGTGACTACGGGCGGTCTCTTCATCGCCCTGCCGGGAGAAAGGTCGGACGGCGCCGACTTCGTGGAAGCGGCGTTCCGGAACGGCGCCCTGGCGGCCATCGTGTCCGAGGAAGGTGCGGCGAAAGTCCCCCCCGGGGTCTTTTCGGAAAAGGCCGTGTTCGTCGTGCGGAACCCGGTGGAGGCGCTGGGCGACCTGGCGCACGCGCACCGGGAGCGCCTTCGGGAGATCCCGCTCGTGGGAATCACGGGAAGCTCGGGCAAAACCTCCACGAAGGAGATGCTGGCCGGCCTCCTTTCGCCGGGAAGGAACGTCCTCAAAAACATCGGGAACCGGAACAACCTGATCGGGATGCCGCTGACGCTGCTCGAGCTTTCCTCCCGGCACGACGTCGCGGTCCTGGAAATGGGGTCGAACCAGCCCGGGGAGATCGCCCGCCTGGCGCAGATCGCCGCCCCCGATGTGGGGATCATCACCAACATCGCCCCCGCGCATCTTCAGGGGCTGGGAAACCTGGAAGGGGTGGCGCGCGAGAAGGGGGACCTGTTCCGCGCCCTCCCGGAGTCCGGGACCGCGGTGGTGAACGCCACCGACCTGCGGGTGCTGCGGGAAGGGGGGCGCTGCAGGGCGAAGAAGATCTTTTACGGCGTCGCTCTTAACGAGTTTTCGGGCCGGATCCTCTCGATGGACGACCGCGGGATGCTGATCGCCGTCCGCACCCCCTCCGGCGAATTCACCTCCTCCCTGCCGGTGACGGGCGAGCACCATCTGATGAATGCGCTGGCGGCCGCGGCCGCCGCGTACGTCCTGGGGCTCCGTCTGGCCGATCTGGCCGAAGGGTTCTCCTCCTACGAATCCGTGCGGGGGCGTTTTCATCCCGTTCCGCTCATGGGCGGCGGGCTGCTCCTGGACGACAGCTACAACGCGAACCCTGCATCGACGGAGGCCGCCATCCGCAACCTGCGGGTTCTCCGCGGAAACCGGCGCGCCGTGGCCGTCCTGGCGGACATGCTGGAGCTCGGCGAGGTCTCGGCCTCCTCTCATTTCCGCATCGGCCACCTGGTTGCCGGATCCGGCCTGGACCTCCTGTTCACCTTCGGCGAGTTGTCGGCGCACACCGCCCGGGGAGCTCTCGAGGGAGGGATGGATCCCGAAACGGTGGCGCACACCGGGGACCGGGAGCGCCTCAAGACGATGGTCATGAACGCCTTGCGCGAGGGGGACATCGTTCTGGTCAAGGGATCCCGCGGAATGCGACTGGAGGAGATCGCCGCGGAGATCGAAAGGAAATGGGCCTGAGGGACGATGCTCTATCACCTTCTCTTTCCGCTTCATGCGGACTACTCCTTTTTCAACGTATTCCGCTACATCACCTTTCGCACCATCTACGCCGCGATCACCGCGCTGCTGTTGTGCTTCGTCATCGGCCCCTGGCTCATCCGGGAGCTGGGATCGCACCAGATCGGCCAGGTCATCCGGAGGGACGGGCCGGAGAGCCACCTTGCGAAGGAGGGGACGCCCACGATGGGGGGGCTGCTCATCGTGCTGGCCTCCGTCATCCCGACCCTCCTGTGGGCCAACCTGGGGAACCCCTACATCTGGATCGCGGTGTTCGTGACCGTGGGGTTCGGCGCGATCGGGTTCGTCGACGACTACAAAAAGGTGATCCGGAAGAACTCGAAGGGGCTCTCCCCGAGGAAAAAGCTTCTCTTCCAGTTCGCCCTGGCGGGGGTGGCGGCGACGCTGATCTACCTGGACATCGGCATCCAGCCCAACGTCACCATCCCCTTCTTCAAGAAGCTGAATCCCAGCCTGGGCGTGTTCTACATCCCGTTCATCATCCTGGTGATCGTCGGGGCCTCCAACGCGGTGAACCTGACGGACGGCCTCGACGGTCTCGCCATCGGGCCGGCGATCATCGCGGCGGGCACGTACATGACGTTCGCCTACCTGGCGGGCCACATCAAGATCGCCAGCTACCTCCAGATCCCGTATGTGCCGGGAGCGGGGGAGCTGACCATCTTCTGCGGGGCGATGGCGGGCGCCGGGATCGGCTTTCTCTGGTTCAACACCTACCCGGCCCAGGTGTTCATGGGAGACACGGGCTCCCTATCCATCGGGGCGGCGCTGGGGGTGGTGGCCGTCATGGTGAAGCAGGAGATCGTCCTGGTGCTGGTCGGCGGCGTGTTCGTCATGGAAGCCCTTTCGGTGATCCTGCAGGTGTACTCCTACAAGACGACCCGGAAGCGGATCTTCCGCATGGCTCCCGTCCATCATCATTTCGAGCTCAAGGGGTGGGCCGAGCCGAAGATCATCGTCCGGTTCTGGATCATCTCGATCATCCTGGCGCTGCTGGCGATCAGCACGCTGAAGATCCGGTAAGATGGATACCTTCGAGGGGAAAAACGTATTCGTGGCGGGCGCCGGGAAGTCGGGAGTCGCTGCGGCGCTGCTCCTGCTGCGGGAGGGAGCGCGCGTGACCCTTCTGGACGAACGCCCGAAGGAGGCGGTGGAGCGATCCCTGGGGGCGGGGATCCCGCCGCAGATCGCGTTCCTCCACGGGCGGATGCCCGAGAAGGCGGCGATGGGCGTGGATCTCGTCGTCCTGTCGCCGGGGGTGCCGGCCTCGAAGCTTCCCCGGGAGGCCCTGGCCCGGTCGGGTGCGAAGGTGTGGGGGGAGCTCGAGCTCGGGTTCCGGAGATTCCGGGGCAGCGTGGCGGCCGTCACGGGGACGAACGGCAAGTCGACCGTGACGACGCTTCTGGGGGACATGGCGTCGCGCGCCTTCCCCCGCGTGTTCGTCGGGGGAAACCTGGGGATTCCGCTGGCCGCCGCCGCCGGGGAGCCGTTCGACTGGGGCGTGGTCGAGGTGTCCAGCTTCCAGCTGGAATCGATCGACGCGTTCCGGCCGAAGGTCGGGCTCCTGCTGAACCTCACGGAGGATCACAGCGACCGGTACCGGGATTTCGCCGAGTACGCCGAGACGAAGATGGCGCTCTTCCGGAACCAGGGGGCGACCGACCTGGCCGTCATCAACGCGGACGACCCGGAGGTGACCGCCCGCGCCGGACGGATCCGGGCGGAGAAGGTCCCGTTCTCCCTGGCGCGTCCCCTCTCCGAGGGGCTGTCCCTCGACGGGGAGGATATCGTCTATCGAAACGGCATGCAGGAAGAGCGGTACCCGAGGTCGCTGCTGCGGATCCGGGGAACGCAGAACGTGGAAAACGCCATGGCCGCGATCGCGGCGGCGCGCCGGATCGGCGTTCCCTCGGGAGCGGTGCGTGAGGCCCTCGAAGCCTTCCCGGGACTGCCGCACCGCGTGGAGTTCGTCCGGCAGGTCCGGGACGTCTCCTGGTTCAACGATTCCAAGGGGACCAACGTCGGCGCGGTGCTGAAGTGCCTGGAAGGATTTTCGGAGACGGTCGTTCTGATCGCGGGGGGGAAGGACAAGGGGATCGACTTCCGGCCGCTGCGGGAGCCGCTGCGCCGCAAGGCCCGCGCGGCGGTCCTCTTCGGGGAAGCCCGCGGAAGGATGGAGCGCGAGCTGTCCGGCGCGTCGCCGCTCGCGGTGGTCGAGACCCTCGACGAGGCCGTGCGGAAGGCCGCAGCGCTTGCCCGGCCGGGGGACGTCGTGGTCCTGTCGCCGGCCTGCTCCAGCTTCGACCAGTTCCGCAACTTCGAGGAGCGGGGCCAGGCGTTTCGAAATGCCGTGAAGGAGCTCGCCGGATGACCATCGGAAAGCGGCACGAGAACCTGATCCTGTTTTTCTGCACCTTGATCCTGGCGGTCCTGGGGACCGTGATGGTGTTCAGCGCGACCTCGGTGACCGCGGGGTCCTCCGCGCGCTTCGGGAACGACACCGCTTACTTCTTCAAGCGCCAGGTCCTCTTCCTGGTCCTGGGGGCTTCCCTGGCGGTCCTGCTGACGCGGGTGGACTACGATTTCTACCGGCGGCGGATCTGGTTCCTCCTGGCGGCGACGTTGGGCCTCCTGGTCCTGGTCTTCGTGCCCGGCGTCCGGCATTCGGCGAACGGCGCATCCCGCTGGATCAATCTCCGCGTCTTCACGTTCCAGCCGTCGGAGCTCGCCAAGTTCATCCTCCTCGCCTTCGCGGCGTATACCATCGACCGGAAGGGGGAAAACCCCAAGGAGGGGGTCAAGGTCTTCCTTCCGGTGCTGGCGGTGACGGCGGTATTCATCGCGTTCATCCTCAAGGAGCCCGACTTCGGGATGGCGGTGGTCATCGTGGCCTCGTGCCTGGCGATCCTGTTCATCGCCGGTTTCCCCTGGAAGCTTCTTGCGGGGCTTTTCGGGGCGGGCGTGGCGGGGGTCGTCTTCCTGATCGCATCGAAGCCGTACCGCATGGCGCGACTCCAGGCATTCCTCGATCCGTTCTCGCAGGCCCAGGCGGCCGGCTACCAGGTGGTGCAGTCGCTGATCGCCTTCTCCAACGGGGGGCTTCTCGGGACGGGAATCGGATCGGGGAAGCAGAAACTGTTCTACCTCCCGGAAATGCACACGGACTACATTTTCTCCGTCATCGGGGAGGAGCTGGGGTTTGCCGGGGTCGTGGCCGTGGGGGCCTGTTTCCTGACGATGGTGTGGGTGGGCTTCCGGATCGCGCGGCGCGCCCGCGACCTGTTCGGCAGATACCTCGCGATCGGGCTGTCGTCGGTGATCGGCATCCAGGCGCTGATGAACATGATGGTAGGGCTCAAGATGCTCCCCCCGAAGGGGATGGTGCTGCCGTTCCTCAGCTACGGGGGGAGCTCCCTGATTCTTCACCTCGCGGCGATGGGGGTGCTGATCAACATTTCGATGAAGGGGGCGGAGGCCTTTGTCGCTGACCATGATCATCGCAGGCGGGGGAACCGGAGGACACGTTTTTCCGGGGATAGCGATTGCTGAGGCGTTCCTCCTGCTGGCGCCCGACGGCTCCGTCTCCTTCGTCGGGACGGAGCGCGGACTCGAGGCGAGCGCGGTTCCGTCGCGCGGGTATGAAATCGATTTCGTCCCGTCGGGCCCGATCAAGGGCAAGGGGGCGGGAGGGCTTCTCGGTGTGGGGCGCATGGTGAAGGGGATCGCCGCCTCGTTCTCGGTCTTGAGGCGCCGCCGACCGGACCTGGTCTTCGGGGTCGGCGGGTACGCCTCCGTCCCGGTTTCCGTCGCCGCGGCGGCGTCCGGCATCCCCCTTTTCCTCCAGGAGCAGAACGCCGTGCCGGGCAGGGCGAACCGGATGCTGGGGAGGATGGCGAGGAAAGTGTACGCGGGATTTCAGGGGGCGGCCGCCTATTTCCCGCCCGGCCGCACCGAGTTCTCGGGAAACCCGGTCCGGCGGGAAGTCGTCGCCGCCCGGGGGACCGGTGCCCCGGGAGGATCGGGTTCCGGCTTCCGCGTCTTCGCGCTGGGCGGATCGCAGGGGGCGCGCGCGATCAATGCGCTGGTCCTCGAGATGGGCAGGCGGGTGAAACGGGAAGGGGGCGCGATGACGTTCGCGCTGCAGACCGGCGCCGGCGAGTACGAAGCGGCGGAGAAGGCCATCCGGGCGGAGGGGCTCCCGATCGAGCCGTTCCCCTTCACGGAGCGGATCGGGGAATCGTTCGAACGGTGCGACGCGGTCCTCATGCGGGCGGGAGCCCTTTCGATCGCGGAGGCCTCCCTGTTCGGAAAGCCCTGCATCCTCATCCCGTACCCGTTCGCCGCGGACCGGCATCAGGAGATGAACGCCCGGGAATTCTGCGCCGGCGGAGCGGGGGTGTGGATGCGGCAGGAGGAGGCCACAGGGGAACGGATCCTGGAGACGCTTGCCGCGTGGGCCACCGACGCCGGCCTCCGGTCGGCCGCCGGGGCCGCCGCCGCGGCATATTCCCGGCCGGACGCGGCCGAGCGGATCGTCCGGTCGGCGCTCGGCGAGATCGGGAAGGGGCAGGGGGCGCTTCGTGTATAGGAAGGGGCTCCGCATCCACTTCGTCGGCATCGGGGGGATCGGGATGAGCGGCATCGCGGAGCTCCTGCTCAACCTGGGATACCGGGTGAGCGGATCCGACCTGCGCCGCTCCGACACGACCGACCGCCTGTCCCGGCTGGGAGCCGTGATCGGGATGGGGCACGCGGCGGAGAACGTGCCGGAGGACGGGCACGTGGTCGTGGTCTCCTCCGCCGTGAAGAAGGATAACCCGGAAGTGGTGGAAGCGCACCGGCGGAAGATCCCCGTCATCCCCCGCGCGGAAATGCTGGCGGAGTTGATGCGGATGAAGTACGGGATCGCCATCGCCGGCACCCACGGCAAGACGACCACCACCTCGATGGTGGCCACGGTTCTGGCGGCCGCGGGCTGGGACCCCACCGCCGTGGTCGGCGGGAAGCTCAACAGCCTGGGATCCAACGCAAAGCTCGGCCAGGGGGAGTTCCTGGTGGCCGAGGCCGACGAGAGTGACGGGTCGTTCCTCCGCCTGTCGCCCACCGTGGCCGTCGTGACCAACATCGACCCCGAGCACCTCGACTTCTACACCGGGATCGGGCAGATCAAGGAGACCTTCCTCCACTTCATCAACAAGATCCCCTTCTACGGGTTCGCGGTGCTGTGCATCGACCATCCGAACGTGCAGGAGCTGCTCCCGTCGGTCGAAAAGACGTTCGTCACCTACGGATTTTCGGCCCATGCCGATTATCGCGCCGACGGCGTCGTGTCCGACGGGATGAGCAACCGGTTCAGGATCCTCCGGCGCGGGGAGGTCTTCGGGGAAGCGACGCTGAAGGCCCCCGGCCGGCACAACGTGAGCAACGCGCTCGCCGCGGTGGCGGTGGCGGCGGAGCTCGGGATCCCGTTCGACCGGATCCGCGCGGGACTCGCCGAGTACGCGGGCGTCGCCCGGAGGTTCCAGGTGAAGGGCGAGAGGAACGGCGTGATCGTTGTGGACGATTACGGCCATCACCCCGCCGAGATCCGGGCCACCCTTTCGGCGGCCCGGGAGGTGTGGCCGGGGAGAAGGATCGTCGTGGGATTTCAGCCGCACCGGTATTCCCGGACGCAGGCGCTTTTCCGGGATTTTCTTTCCGCGTTCCACGACGCGGATCTGCTCTTCGTGTTCGACGTCTACGCCGCGGGAGAGGAGCCGATCCCCGGCGCGACCGGGGAGCGGCTCTGCGACGCGATCCGCGAGCATGGGCACAAGGCGGCGGTCTACGGAGGCAAGGCCGTGGACGCCCTCCCGACGGTCGTCCGGGGACTTTGCCCGGGCGATATATTCCTAACGATGGGGGCAGGCGATGTCTGGAAATTGGGAGAAGGCGTTCTATCCGGCTAACGGCCGGATGAAGGGAAGGCGGATGGCCTCACCGGCGGGGAAGGTCGAAGAGGTGTACGGAGCGAAGCTCCGCGATTTCACCACGGTCGGGATCGGCGGACCCGCCGAGCGGATGGTCTTCCCCCGTTCCCTGCCGGAGATCCAGGAGATCCTCAAGGCGGAGCGGAACCACGGTCGCGAGGTGCGCTTCCTGGGAGCGGGCAGCAACCTCCTGGTCCACGACGGCGGGGTGCGGGGCACCGTGCTGTGCCTCAAGAAGAACATGGGGAAGATGCTCTTCTCCGCGGGCGGATCGGTCGTCGCGGAGGGAGGGACCATGCTTCCCCGCTTCGCGGTTCTGTGCGCGCTGTCCGGGCTCTCCGGCGCCGAGGAGCTTGCCGGGATACCGGGGACGGTGGGGGGGGCGATGTCGATGAACGCGGGGGCGTACGGCAGGTTCATCGGCGAGATCGCCGAGTGGATCGAGATCGTGGACGGCGAGGGGAAGCTGCACCGGCTCGAGTCCCGCGAGGTCGGTTTCGCCTACCGGGAGGCGGAACTTCCCGTGCGGGGAGTGATCGCCAGGGTAAGTTTCCGCCTGGCGCCCGGCGTGCCGGACCTGGTGTTCGACCGGATGAAGGCGCTCAACGAAATGCGGCGCGCGGCCCAGCCTTGGGGGGAGCGGACCTTCGGTTCCACGTTCCGGAATCCGCCCAACGAAAAGGCGGGCAAGCTCCTGGAA
>JBLNFH010000100.1:0-4504 GCA_050263475.1 Deltaproteobacteria bacterium | reverse complement strand
CGGGATTCATTAGCATATCTTCTTTACACTTTCCGGGAGACCCCTAATGGAAGAGTTCCCACGCATCAAGCGGCTGCCGCCGTATGTTTTCGCCGTCGTCACCGAACTCAAGTCGAAAATGCGCCGCGCAGGGGAGGACGTCATCGACCTCGGGATGGGGAATCCCGACCTGCCCACCCCCAGGCACATCGTGGACAAGCTCGTGGAGGCGGCGAAAAATCCCCGCAACCACCGGTACTCCCTCTCCCGCGGGATCCCGAAGCTGCGGCAGGCCATCAGCGGCTGGTACAAGCGGAAGTACGACGTCGACCTCGACCCGGACACCGAGACGATCGCCACGATCGGCGCCAAGGAAGGGCTCTCCCACCTCGTCATGGCGATCATGGGGCCGGGGGACATCGCGATGGTGCCGAACCCCACGTATCCCATCCATGCGTATTCGGTGATCATCGCGGGGGCCGACGTGCGCTCCATCTCGCTGACCAGCGGCGAGGGGGATTTCATGGACCGCGCCCAGCGGGCGATGAAGACCCTCTGGCCGAAACCGAAGGTGATGATCATCTCGTTCCCGCACAACCCGACGACCGAGGTGGTCGACCTGGCCTTCTTCAAGCGGGTGGTGGCGTTCGCCAAGGAACACGAGATGCTGGTGATCCACGACCTGGCCTACGCGGACCTGGTCTTCGACGGGTACAAGGCCCCCTCCATCCTGCAGGTGCCGGGAGCGAAGGACGTGGCCGTGGAGCTGTACTCGATGTCCAAGGGGTACTCCATGCCCGGCTGGCGGGTCGGCTTCGTCGTCGGGAACAAGCGGATGATCGCGGCGCTCACGCGACTGAAGAGCTATCTCGACTACGGGATGTTCCAGGCGATCCAGATCGCCGCGACCGTCGCGCTGAACGGCCCGCACCGCGTGGTCGACGAGGCCGTCGAGATCTACCGGAAACGGCGGGACTGCCTGGTCGACGGGTTCACCCGCATCGGGTGGGAATTCGAAAAGCCGAAAGGGACGATGTTCGTCTGGGCCCCTGTCCCGGAGCCGTTCGCCGCGCTCGGGTCGCTGGAGTTCTCCAAGCTCCTGCTGACCAAGGCCAAGGTGGCCGTATCCCCCGGCGTCGGATTCGGCGAGCACGGGGAAGGGTTCGTCCGGTTCGCGCTCGTGGAGAACGAGCACCGGATCCGCCAGGCGATCCGCGGCGTGAAGGCGATGCTGCAGGAGGCGCCCGCCGCGTCCAGGGCCAAGGCGAAATGAGCGACCCGGAAAAGGGAATCGGCGTCGGCATCCTGGGGTTCGGGACGGTCGGCACCGGAACGGCGAAGCTCCTGGTCGAAAATGCGGAGCACCTGCGCCGCCGGGTGGGCGTCCCGATCCGCATCCGCGGGATCGCCGACCTCAACGTGAACCGGGACCGGGGAGTGGCGGTGCCGGAGGGGGTGCTCACCACCGACGGTTACCGGGTCGTGCGGAACCCGGACGTGCAGATCGTCATCGAGCTCATCGGAGGGACCGGGATCGCCCGCGACTTCCTCCTGGAGGCGATCCGGCAGGGGAAGTCCGTCGTCACCGCGAACAAGGCCCTGTTGGCCGAGCACGGCCCGGAAATCACCCGAGCGGCGCAGGCCGCCGGGGTGGACATGGGATTCGAGGCCAGCGTCGGGGGCGGGATCCCCATCATCCGCGCGATGCGGGAGGGGCTGGCCGCGAACCGCATCCAGGAGATCTACGGGATCATCAACGGGACCTGCAACTACATCCTGAGCCGGATGACGCACGAGGGGATGGAATATTCGGACGTTCTGGCGGAAGCGCAAAAGATCGGGCTGGCGGAGGCCGACCCGTCGTTCGACGTGGACGGGATCGACTCCGCGCACAAGCTCGCCATCCTGGTGTGGCTCTCCACGGGGGCGTACATCCCGCCGAAGGAGATCTTCATCGAGGGGATCCGCGACCTCTCGGCCCTGGACATCGCCTTCGCGCGCGAATTCGGCTACGCGATCAAGCTCCTCGCGATCGCCAAGGAGAAAAGCGGCGGCGTCGAGGTCCGGGTCCATCCGACGATGATCCCTTCCGGCCACCTGCTGGCCACCGTCGGCGGTGCGGACAATGCGATCTACGTGAAAGGGGACTTCATCGGTTCCGCCATGTTCTACGGCCAGGGGGCGGGAATGCGCCCCACCGCCTCCGCGGTGGTGAGCGACGTGATCGAGATCGCCCGCAACCTGCGCGGCGGGGGAGTCGGCCGGATTCCCCCCAGCGGACTCTTCCTGCACGACTTGGGGGAGACGGCCATGGTGTCTCCGTTCGAGGAGGTGCGGTCCGAGTATTACCTGCGGTTCCAGGTCGTGGACAAGCCCGGCGTGCTGTCCAGGATCGCCGGGGCGCTGGGCGCGCACTCCATCAGCATCTCCTCGGTCATCCAGAAGGGAAGAAAAGAGGAAAGCGCCGTCCCGATCGTCATCGTGACGCACCACGCCAGGGAGAGCGACATGCGCGCGGCGCTTTCGGAGACGGACCGGCTTCCCGTCGTCCTCGATCGAACGCGCATGATCCGGATCGAGAACAACCTGTAAAGGCAAAGGACGCCCGCGAGATGCATTGGGAAGGGGTCATCCGACACTATTCCGCATTTCTTCCGGCGATCCCGGAGGATTGCGTGGTCACGCTCCTGGAAGGAAACACGCCGCTGGTGCCGGCGGGGAACCTGGCCCGCCTGGCGGCCCCCGGAACGGAGGTCTTCCTGAAATTCGAGGGGCTGAACCCCACCGGCTCGTTCAAGGACCGGGGGATGACGATGGCGGTGTCGAAAGCGAAGGCCGACGGCTCCGACTCGGTGATCTGCGCGTCCACGGGCAACACCTCCGCCTCCGCGGCGGCGTATGCCGCGCGCGCCGGCATGAAGGCGTTCGTCCTGATCCCCGAGGGAAGGATCGCCCTGGGCAAGCTGTCGCAGGCGATGATCCACGGGGCGCGGGTGATCCAGATCCTGGGAAACTTCGACGATGCCCTCGAACTGGTGAAGGAGATCTCGCAGAAGTACCCGGTGACCCTGGTCAATTCGCTCAACCCCTACCGGATCGAGGGACAGAAAAGCGCCGCGTTCGAGATCTGCGACGCCCTGGGAGCCCCACCCGACTACCACGTGCTGCCCGTCGGGAACGCGGGGAACATCACGGCCTACTGGGCGGGCTACCGCGCCTACCGGGAAGCGGGCAGGATCGACCGGCTGCCGAGGATGCTCGGGTGGCAGGCGGAAGGGGCGGCGCCGATCGTCCGGGGCTTTCCCATCGAGAAGCCGGAGACGGTGGCCACGGCGATCCGGATCGGCAAGCCGGCCTCCTGGAAGCAGGCGGTTGCCGCGAAGGAGGAGTCGGGCGGGCTCATCCGGATGGTCAGCGACGCGGAGATCCTGGAAGCCTACAAGATGGTCGCGGAAACGGAGGGGGTCTTTTGCGAACCTGCTTCCGCGGCGTCCATCGCCGGTGTGATAAAATTGGCCAAGGAATCGTTCTTCCATAACGGCGACCGGATCGTCTGCACGCTCACCGGACACGGCCTCAAGGATCCGGACAACGCGATCGCGCAGTCGGTTTCCCCGGTGACCACACCTCCCGTGATGGGCGAAGTCATGAAGATTCTGGGATTCTAGGGAGATCATCCATGAAGAGGAAATTCCTCATTCTCATCGGGGACGGCATGGCGGACTGGCCCATCGCTTCCCTCGGCAACCGGACCCCCCTGGAAGCGGCGGACATCCCCAACCTGGATTTCATGGCTTCCCACGGGGCGCTGGGCATGGTCCAGGTCGTGCCGAAGGACATGTACCCGGGCAGCGACGTGTCGAACCTGAGCATCATCGGCTACGATCCGAGGGAGGTGTACACGGGGAGATCCCCCCTCGAAGCCGCGTCGATGGGGATCGAGCTCGCAAAGGACGATGTCGCGGTCCGGTGCAATATCGTCACCCTCCGCAACGACGGCGCGGATACCGAGATGGAGGACTTTTCCGCGGGGCACATCTCCTCGGCCGAATCGGCGGAGCTGCTCAAGACGCTCCAGGCGAAAATCGACGACTCCCTCCCGCAGGCGGGGGGATTTGCGGGCGTCCGTTTCCATCCCGGCGTCAGCTACCGGAACCTGATGGTCTGGCCGAACGGAAAGGACGCGGTGGAAACCACCCCCCCGCACGACATCCACGGGAAAAAGATCACGGATTACCTCCCGAGGGGGGAAGGGGCGGAGGTCCTGCTCGACCTGATGGCGCTCTCCCGGGAGGTGTTCGAGGAGCACCCCATCAACGGGAAACGCCGCGCGGAAGGGAGGCTCCCCGGGAACTCGATCTGGCTCTGGGGGCAGGGGAAGGCCCCCCGGATCACCCCGTTCGCGGAGAAATACGGGCTTTCGGGCTCGGTGGTGGCGGCGGTCGACCTCATCAAGGGGATCGGGGTGTATTGCGGGCTGTCGATCATCCAGGTGCCGGGCGCCACGGGATACGTGGACACCAAC
>JBLNFH010000099.1:0-2690 GCA_050263475.1 Deltaproteobacteria bacterium | reverse complement strand
GTCATCCGGTACTCGATCGTCACCTTGGAACCGACCTTGAGGTCCCCCGTGACCTTCGTGCCCGCGTCGCGTCCGACTTCCCACCGGTCTTTCCCCTTCTGCACGACGATGAGGTCGTCCTTGACCTCGAGGACGGGGCCCGTCACCTGGTAGGTCTTCGGCCCGGCGGCGAAAGCAACCGAGACGGCGAACAGGATGGCGATTACGATCAGCAGCGTGCGCTTCATCTTCGATCCCCCTTTCGGATGTGGATACGGGTTGACGGCCAGTGGCATCCGCAACATGTTCCATTTCGATATCTATGAATATAGTAAAACAGGAATTCCCGGCAAACGGTTTTTTTCCCTTTCTCCAGGAGGCCGCGATGGGAATTCTGGATGAGGTGGTCGGTAAGGTTCCGGAGCCCAGGCTGCTGGAACGGGGGCTGAACTTCCTCCGGAACAACCTGCCCAAGGGCTGAACGGTACCGAAAGCCCAAAATCCCGCCTCCCCTTGGCTACAACTCCTGGAACCGGATCGTATACCCGATGTTGAAGCCGTAAAGATCCTCGATCAGCGGCTTTCCATCCGCCTCGGCGTAAGAGTACATGAAGTAATTTAGCGGTTCACCCGACTGGGGCGGGTTGAGGATCCCCCCCTTCTTTTCAAATGTTGACGATCCTTTTGTCAGGTCCGTTTCGTCGAATACTTTTTCGAATCCCCTTGACAAATATGACGCATCATTTCAAAATGTGACGCTATGTTCACAATCAACGTTAAAAACAACAGTTGGCTGAAGGTCAATCGATGAACGACGGAAACCTCCCGAGGCGGGAAAGGGAGAAACTGCGGCAGCGCCAGGAAATGCTCGCCGTCGCGCTCGAACTGTTCTCTCAAAAGGGTTACCACAACGTTTCCATGCACGAGATCGCGTTGAATGCGGAGTTCGCCATCGGGACGCTTTACAAGTTCTTCAAGAACAAGGAAGACCTCTACAAGGCCCTCGTGCTGGAGCAGTCCGAAAGGTTCCACGAGGCCTTCGAGCGTGCGATCGAAACTCCGGGCGACGAGATCGAAATATTGAGGAACTACATCCGGACCAAGGGGGAAATGTTTCGCTCCAACCTCCCCTTCATCCGGCTGTACATCGCCGAAAGCAGGGGGGTCGGCTACAACATCAAGGCGGGGCTGACCGATGAAGTGCGGAAACGCCATTACGAATTCCTGGACCGGCTGGCCCTGGTCTTCGAAAGCGGGATACGGAAGAAACGGTTCAGGAAGATCGCCAGTCCCTACCAGTTGGCGGTCGCTCTCGACACCGTCGTCAACGCGTTTCTTCTTCTCTGGTTCGAGTCGCCCGAGCGCCATCCTTGCAAGGACTCCGAGAATGCCGTCCTGGATATATTCTTCGGGGGATTGATCGCACGCGATTTCGCGCATGAATAGAAATCCGCGGACGGAAGACGTTCATCAACGCTACCGTGGGGGGGCCTGATGCGAATCGACTTTTTCAGCCGTGAACCGCTCAAATGGATGCTTGCGTTGATCGCTCTTTCGAGCGGTCTTCTGCCGGGAGGCTGCAGCAAGACGGGCGGGCGGCAGGCCGCGCCGCCGGCCGTCCCGGAAGTCGCAACCGTGACGATCCGTCCGCAGCAGGTGGTGCTGACCACCGAATTGCCCGGCCGGACATCGGCCTACCGGATCGCCGAGGTCCGGCCCCAGGTCAACGGCATCGTCCAGAAGCGCCTGTTTGTGGAAGGCTCCTACGTTACGGCCGGCCAGGTGCTCTACCAGATCGATCCCGCCCAGTTCCGCGCATCGCTCGAAAACGCGATGGCCGCCCACGGCAAGGCCGAGGCCAACCTGCCCGCGCTCCGGTCGAGGGCGGAGCGGTACAAGGAAGCGCTCGCCGACAAGGCGGTCAGCCAGCAGGACTACGACGACGCGGCCTCCGCGATGAAGCAGGCCGAAGCCGATATCCAGTTCTGGAAGGCAATGGTCGACTCGGCCCGCATCAACCTGGGATACACCCGTCTCACTGCTCCCATCTCCGGCCGCATCGGCAAATCCAATGTGACGGAGGGCGCCCTGGCCACCGCCCATCAGCCCGCGGCCCTGACGACGATCCAGCAGCTCGATCCCATTCACGTGGATGTTTTCCAGGCGACCGCCGAACTGCTGCGTTTGAAGCGGCGGCTGGAGGATCGCCGCCTCACGGCCAACGGAACGAAGCAGGACAAGGTCAAGCTCCTCCTGGAAGACGGAACGACCTATCCTATGGAAGGGACGCTTCAATTCCGCGACGTGTCGGTGGATCCGACGACCGGCTCCGTCATCCTGCGCATCGTCTTCCCGAACCCGAAAGGCGTTCTCCTGCCGGGCATGTACGTCCGGGCGGTCGTGACGGAAGGCGTCAGCGAGCAGGCCATCCTGGTTCCCCAGCAGGCGGTTGCGCGCGATCCGAAGGGGAATCCCATGGCGTTGGTCGTGGACGGCGCGGGCAAGGTAACCCAACGGATGCTCACCCTTGACCGGGCCATCGGCGACAAGTGGATGGTCGCCTCCGGCGTGGCCGCCGGCGATCGGGTGATCATGGAGGGGATGCAGAAAGTGCGGCCCGGCGTCTCCGTGAAAGAAGTGGCCTTCGAAGCCGGGGGGGAACCGGGCGCGAAACCGAAGCATCCGGCCCAGCCGTCTGCCGGATCGATCGG
>JBLNFH010000098.1:0-7243 GCA_050263475.1 Deltaproteobacteria bacterium | reverse complement strand
GGGTCTCTGCCGTAGCGGGACGTTTCGAACGCGACGATCATATCCATGATCTCCTGCGCTTTCCGGGTAAGACGATGACCGTTACGGTAAAAGGCCGAGAGATACAGTTTGAGCCGTCGTCTCTCATCCATGAAGAACGCTTCGGGCGGGACAATCTGCAGCCTGCAGTTGTGAAGTCGAGCCAGCCACTCCGCAGCCATTTCGAGATGATTTCTGGCTTCCCGCGGTTCGGACTCGACCAATGCGTCAAAAAGGGTTTTCCCCCGGATCCCCTCCTCAAAAATCGTAAGACTCTCCTGATCATCACCGAGCGGCTTGGGGACACGAAATCTCCCGCCCACAAATCCGTGGCGGCGGATTTCCTCCATTACCAGTGACCTCCCCGAAGCGTGACGCCAGGAGGGAAGATCCCGGTGTTTCTTGATGACGTATCTTTCGCGGATGTCGCCTTGTTTGCCGGTTCCCACCGTGATTTCCGTTACCTGGGTGGAGCTTGAGCCTGCCCGTGGAATTTCCTTGAAAAAGGGGCGGCAGCGACCTGCCCTGATTTCGAGGGCCAATTCCTTTATCGATGAAATGGGATGATCGAAAATCGTGGGATAGAGTCCGGTATAACTTAGTGCATGGGTATCGGTTCCGGAAATCGCGGTGAACTTGAGATCGTGCCAGTCGCGGAGTCCCCGGGTGCTTTCGACAACGGTATGATTCGAGCTGAAGATTTCGATGCCGTCGATGAGCGGATGCATCAGGTCGTCGCGGGCCGGGATATTTTCATGCCGGTAGGGATGGGCCCAGACGATTGCCGCATCGGGAAAACGACTCCGAATGCTGGCGAGGCGCGTGCCTTTTTCGATCGCCGCATCTGCACCGTAAACAAGGACATCTCCCAGTTCCGGGGTGGTTACCTCCTGGCCGGACAGGATCAAATAATAGTCAGGCACTTTGAGCTTGCGCCTTAATTCCTCGGTCTCCTCCGGCGGCCACAGGTAATGATGATCCGTAAGCACGGTGCCGTTCAGGCCGATATCAAAGTTTCGCTGCGCGATATCGGCTGCACTCGCATGGCTGCAGCTGGAATGCTCGGCCGTATGACAATGCATTTCAAGAATCATAGGGCCAGCCTCTCCGCCGTCAGGATCCTGCCGGTTCGAATCGCCTGATTCTGCAAGGGAACCCTTATGTCCTTAGGATAAACCTCCGGAGGGATTGGATTCCCGTTTCGGACGGTCAGCCGTGCCACACTTCCGTGGCACCCATTTTCGTGGCATGCCACACCTCCGCCCCTGCCCATCCGTTCCCTGCGCGATTTCCCGTCTCTCCGTAACTCATGGCCACTAAAGGATATTTTCGGCCGCAAAGATCGAGGGAGCGATCGCCTATTGCGGTGGAAATTACAAGGGGTGCAGGGTCTACCGGAAACAGATCTCCGCATCCACGGCCGCCATACGGCTTATAATTCCAGGGAGAGGGAAAGTGATCGGCCCGGGAGAATGACTCCCGGCCCCGGCCCTGGAGGGGAGATGACCCGCTCGAACAAGACCGGCTACCTGAGCAAATCGCTCTACATGCGCGGCCTGCAGTGCCACAAATCCCTCTACCTGGACCGGCACCGGCCGGAGCTGCGCAGCGAGGCGTCGCCGGAGCTCGAGGCGCTCTGGGCAAGCGGGCGCGAGGTCGGCGTGTATGCCCACATGCTGTTCCCCGGGGGAGTGGTCGTCCCCTTCGAAGGGCTGAGCAAGGAGGAGCAGCTGGCAAAGACCCGCGAGGAGATCGACCGCGGGACGAAGGCCATCTACGAGGCGACCTTCTCCCACGACGACGTTTTCGTGAAGGCGGACATCATCGTACGGAACCGCGGCTATTGGGACCTCTACGAGGTGAAGAGCTCCACCTCCGTGAAGGAGCATTACTGGGACGACGTGGCGATCCAGTACTACGTCCTCTCCGGGTGCGGGGTGCCCGTGAACCGGGCGTACCTGGCGCACATCAACAACGGCTACGTACGGAACGGTGACATCGTCCCGGAGGAGCTGTTCGTCATCCAGGACATCACCGGGGTGGTGAGGGAGAAGCAGGCGTCCATCCCGGACGCGCTGGACGGGATGCGGGCGATGCTGCGGGGAGAGCTGCCGGAGATCGACATCGGGCCCCACTGCGAGGACCCGTACGAGTGCGACTTCATGGACTTCTGCTGGAAGCACGTCCCCGAGCTTTCCGTGTTTTCCCTGCGCGGCAGGGGGATCGACCGGTGGGAGATGTACCGGCAGGGGGTCATCCGGCTGGAGGATGTGCCGCTCGACTCCCTGAACCTGATGCAGCGGATGCAGGTGGAGTATTTCCTGGACAGGAAATCCCACGCAGACCCGAAAAAGATACGCGCGTTCCTCGAGAAGGTCGGGTACCCGGTCTGCTTCCTCGATTTCGAGACCTTCGCCTCGGCCGTCCCGCTGTTCGACGGGACCCGGCCCTACCAGCAGGTGCCGTTCCAATACTCCCTGCACCGCATCGACGCCGAAGGGGAGGAACCGAGGCATTTCGAGTACCTGGCGCAGCCGGGCCCGGATCCGCGCGGGGAGATCGCGGAAAAGCTCCTGGCCGAGATCCCCGAAGGGGCATGCGTGATCGCCTACAACGCGGCCTTCGAGAAACGCGTACTCCGGGAACTGGGGGAATCCCTCCCCGGGCTGCGCAAGCGCCTGAAAGCGGTCGCCGACGGGATGATCGACCTCATGGAGCCCTTCAAACGGCGGGACATCTACCACTGGCGGATGAACGGATCCTATTCCCTGAAATCCGTCCTGCCGGTCCTGGTGCCGGAGATGTCCTACGACGACATGGAGATCAGCGACGGAGCGATGGCGTCCGAGGCGTATTTCACGATGGGGGAGATTTCCGATCCGAAGGAACTGGCCCGCCTGCGAAAGGCGCTGCTGGAGTACTGCCGGCAGGACACGCTGGGCCTCGTCCGCCTGCTGGGGAAGATGCGGGGGATGTAGGGCGGGATCTCCCTTCCCCGTTCCGGGGGGAAGCGGAACCGCACTCAGGTTTTGACGGTGCCGATGTAAGGAAGCGTGCGATACCGGTCGGCGTAGTCCAATCCGTACCCCACGACCCAGACGTCGGGGATGTCGAATCCCAGGTAGTCGATTTTCCAATCCATCTTGAAAAGGTCCGGCTTTCGCAGGAGCACGCACGTTTTCAGCGACGCCGGCATGCGCGGCTTCAGCGCGTTGAACAGGTATTGGAGCGTGTATCCGGTGTCGACGATATCGTCGACGATCAGGACATGCTTCCCCGCGATCTCCGTCCGGAGGTCCATGATGAGGCGCACCGCGCCCGTTGACGTCGCGGACTTTCCGTAGGAAGAGACGGCGATGAAGTCGACGGATCGCGGAACCGTCAGGAGCCGGGAAAGGTCGGCGAGGAAAATGAAGCAGCCGCGGAGGATGCCGACCAGGAGCAGCTCCTCCACGCCGGCGTAATCCGAGGAGATCCGGCGCGCCATTTCCGCCACGCGCCGGCGGATCGCCTCTTCCGTTACAAGCACGGCCGGCTCGTCCGCAGTCATGGGTCGCCTCTCCCGGTGTTTCCCGCCGTCCCGACGGTGTTACGATAGCACTAACGGAGCCCGCCGGATATGAGCCGGTTCATCGAAGGCAACATCGTCGATGTGATCGCAGGGGAGATCTTTCCGGGAAGAGTCGTTCATCGGGATGGCGTCATCCGCGCCGTGGAACGCCTTTCCGGGTCCTTCCAGGGATTTCTCCTGCCCGGCTTCATCGACGCCCATATCCACGTGGATTCGTCGTTGCTGTGTCCCTCCCGGTTTGCCGAAGCCGTCGTCCCTCGCGGGACGACGGCCGTCGTCACCGACCCGCACGAAATCGCCAACGTCCTCGGCAGGCCCGGGATTTCCTACATGAAGCAGGACGCCTCCGGGGTCCCGTTGCGCTTCTATTTCACCGCTCCCTCCTGTGTCCCCGCCACGCCGTTCGAAACCGCAGGCGCGTCGCTTGGCGCCGTGGAGGTCGAAGCCTTGCTCAAGGAGGACGACGTCGTCGCCCTGGGGGAGGTGATGAATTATCTTGGAGCGGTCGGCCGCGATCCGGTGATCGTCTCGAAGATCCAGTCGGCGAGACGCATTGGAAAACCGATCGACGGCCATTGTCCGCTACTTAGTGGAGATAAGCTAAAGGAATACATAAACTTAGGCATCTCCACGGATCACGAGTGCACTCATGCGGACGAGGCGCGCGAGAAGCATTCCCTCGGGATGCGCATCCTCGTGCGCCAGGGGTCGGTGGCGAAAAACCTGGAGGCCCTGGCTCCGTTCGCCAGAGAGAACGATTTTTTCCTCGTATCGGACGACATGCTCGCGCCGGACCTTCTCGGAGGCCATCTGGACCGAACGTTGGCCCGGGCGGTTGCATTGGGGATCGATCCCCTCCATGCCGTCAGGGCCGTTACCCTTCGCCCGGCGGACCATTACCGCCTGCCGGTGGGGGCCATTGCGGCGGGCCGCGCGGCCGACATCACGAAGGTAAGGGATCTTTCCTCCTTCGAAGTGGAGGATGTCTATATCGGGGGAAGGCTTGTGGCGGCGGGAAGGGCGGCCGTGTTCCGGGCGTCCCCGGTTTCGAAGCCGGGAACCTTCGCCATCCCGCCGCGGCGGGCGTCCGATTTCACCATTTCGGCGCCGGGACCGAACGCGGCCGTCCGTGTGATCGTTCTGATCCGGGATGAGATCGTAACGGCGGACGAAACCGCCGTGATGCGAGTGGAGGGAGGCCGCGTGCCCCCTGATACGGAGCGCGACATTCTCCTCATCTCGGTAGTGAACCGTTACCGGGACGCACCGGTGAGTTGCGGTTTCGTGAAGGGGTTCGGGCTCAAGGCCGGGGCGATCGCATCGAGCGTGGCCCACGACGCCCACAATATCGTCGTTGTAGGAGCGGACCCGGATGACATGGCCGGCGCGGTCAACACGATCATCCGGGAATCCGGAGGGTTCTGCCTCTCGGCGGGGGGCGTCTCCATTTCGCTTCCCCTGGGGGTTGCCGGGTTGATGAGCACGGAGCCTCCCCGCGACGTGGGCGCCCGGCTCGACCTTCTCCAGCGGCGTGCCCGCGAGCTGGGATGTCTTCCGGACTGGCCGTTCATGACGATGTCGTTCCTGAGCCTCCTGGTGGTCCCACGGCTGAAGATCGGCGATCGGGGCCTGTTCGACGTCGATGCTTCCCGGTTCGTGGATGCGGTGATCCCGAATCCATCGCGCGGGTAGGGCAGGGCTACCAGCTGCCGCCGCCGCCTCCCCCGCCCCCCCCGCCGGAGCTTCCGCCGCCCGAGAATCCGCTGCCGCTGCTCCGGGGCGCCGATTGCATCGCGCTGGACATGGTCGATAGCGCGGAGTCGAGGGAATGATGGAAGGCGGTTGGCCGGAACGTGCCGCCGCCGCCCTGGGATGCGTACCACTGGGGCGGTTCCTGGTAGATCCCCTCGAATGCCTTGGCCCACCGGTCGGAAACGCCCAGGGCGATGGCGTAGGGGAGGAATTTCTCGAACAGGTTCTGGTCGTTCATCCGCTCGAGGCGGTCCTTCTCCGCCCGCATGAGGAACTCCTCGAAACCCTTGATCCTGCCCAGCGTCTTCACCCCATTCAGGGTCTTGACCGGCATGAACGGGGCGAAGAGGATCACGGAGAGCCCTGAAAGAACGGCGGCGATGGCGGCGCGGGAGAATCCATCCCCAAGGAGCGCCTTCAAGATCCAGCCGACGATCCATCCTCCCGCCAGGATGGCGATTCCGGCGAGGATGTAGCGGTTTTTTACTTTCGACGGATTCGCCGCGAAACATTTCATCCTCTCCAGGCTTTCGAACGCGGCGTTTTTCAGGTCGTCGAGATTCTTGTAAAACGTGTTCTTCAGGTCGGAAACGCTTACCTCGGATCCGGCACCCGGGAAGAGCCGTTCCATCAGCATACGCTCGAACGGAGGCAGGTCCGCTCCCGGATCCTTCACTTTCCGGAGCAGGTATTCGGACTTGTGGAAAACCAGGCCCGGGAACTGCTTCTCCTCGATCGTCAGGTACCGTTTCACGGCGAGATCGACCACCGAGGCGGTGATGTCCTTCGGGTCGAGCCGCTCGTCGATGAGCGCCCCGATTTCCGCGGGAAGGAGGGGGCGCCCGGTTTCCTCCGGCGGGGCATAGGCGACGACAAGGGGATCTCCCGTAACGGGGTCCCTTCCTTTACGGTGCCAGCGGACCAGCATGAACCCGAGGCTGAGCAGGGGAGCGGCGAACACCCAGTTTTCCGGAAGATTGAGGTTGTAGAAAACCGTTTTCCAGGCGGAAGCCGGCCGGACGACGCCTTTTCCCCACCCGACGACGATCGTCATGCCTTCCCCCGACCGGAACTCCCGCGTGGAAACGAAGGATGCGCGGTTACTGCCGGCGGAAACCGTGCACGCCTCCTCGCGGGACCCCCGGGGGCCGGTGTAGCAGCGGGTCTGGAGTGCCAGGTCCCGGGCATCGCCCCCGACGGTCACCGCGACGGCCGCCGACTCGATCGGCACGGGCCATTCGTTTCCCGTCACGTTCCAGTAGAGCTCATCGTGATCCGGGAAAGGAAGGATTCCGTTTTCCACCGTGTAGGTGATGACGTAGACCTGCCGTCCGTCGACGAAACGGTCGGCGTCGCCGATCCGGATCCTCAGGATTCCCCCGATCCGGCTCGACCTGTATTTCCATGCAGCACCGGACGGATCCGTCACCGATACGACCCGGATCGGGGTGACGCTCTTCTTCCCGAGTTCGTCGGTGTACCGGAAGGGGATGTCCCGGTAGAGGCCGTGGCGCGGCCGGTGAAAAACGGCCTCGATGGTTTCGGCGATCCGGAGGGAGGAGTCGGCCCGGACCTCGATGTCCGCCCGGAAGGAGCGGATCGTGAAATCCTCCCCCCGGGCCGGCGCGGGAAGAGAGGCAAGGAGAATCAGGAGAAGAACGAGGAGGGCAGCCGCGGCGCCTCGCCTCGGCAGGCAGGCAACCTTCGGGTCAGGAGAGCCGGACATCGGTCCTCTCCCGCTCGAGCGGGGAGTCCAGCTGGAAGAACTCCGCCCTGCCGAATCCGAGACCGGAGGCGACCATGTTGGAAGGGAAGGTTTCGGTCGCGGTGTTGTAGTCCCGTACGACCGCGTTGTAGTACCTGCGGGCGTACTCGATGCCGTTCTCGATCTCCGCGAGCTGT
>JBLNFH010000097.1:0-5753 GCA_050263475.1 Deltaproteobacteria bacterium | reverse complement strand
ATGAACCGAATGATGGGTTGCGCATTGCCCTCAAATGCCGCGGTTTGACGTGATTACCTTACCACAAACAACCCGCGAGCCATATTTTAGCCAGTCGGCCTGTTATTACGAAAAAAGGGACTTCGGCGGGAAGCCGAAATCCCTTTCGTTATTGCGATGGTGCCGCAGGGGGGACTCGAACCCCCACGGGTTTCCCCACCACCCCCTCAAGATGGCGTGTCTACCAGGTTCCACCACTTCGGCACGTTGTAGGGAGAAACATCTTATCGACCCTCCCCGGGAAAATCAATACGTAGAGTGTGGGCGGGGCAGGGTTCGCTTCAGCGAAGACTGCCGCATCCTCTTTCCGGCAAACGTTTCCCTTTCCTAGTCGCTCCCAACCTAGTAATCTCATAGGCTAAAACCCGGATCTGGGGGGGGATGGCGGCATGGCACCGGAAGAGCGGATCAGTCGCGGGGGTCTGTACAGGAACGCAGTCAGTTATCTCGGGGCTCTCATCGCGGGCGGCAGCGTACTGCTGATCATATTCGCCCTCGCCCTGGATATCAGCCTCAAGCGGACCAGCCCCTACATCGGCATCTTCACTTACATGGTGTTCCCGGCGCTCTTTGCCGTCGGCGCGATCATCTTCGTGTATGGCATGCGGCGGGAGGGCATTCGGCGGCTACAGGTGGGAAGCGATGTGGCTCTCCCCTATCCTCGCCTCGACCTGAACGACCCGGTTCACCGCAGGCGGTTCACCTACGCGGTTCTCGGCGGGACGTTTCTCGCCGTCTTCATGGCATTTGTGACGTACAACGCCTTCCTGTACACCGAGTCGGTCGCCTTCTGCGGAACCCTGTGCCACACCGTGATGATGCCCGAGTACGAGGCCTACAGGGCCTCCCCGCATGCGCGGGTGCGCTGCGTGGACTGCCACGTGGGGCACGGCGCCTCTTGGTACGTCAAGTCGAAGCTCTCCGGCGCCCGCCAGGTCATCGCCGTGGCCTCTCACTCATACCCGACCCCGATCCCTACCCCGATCGAGAACCTGCGCCCCGCCCGGGAGACGTGCGAGGAGTGCCACTGGCCGGCGAAGTTCTTCGGCACCCAGCTGATGCAGATCCCGCATTTCCGCTATGACGAGAAGAACACGCCCGAGCAGATCAGCATCGGGGTCAAGACGGGCGGCGGCAGCGCTGCGCTGGGGGGGACCTCCGGGATCCACTGGCACATGCTCATCGAGAGCAAGGTCCATTACGTCGCCCTGGACCGTCAGAAGCAGGAAATCCCGCGGATCGAGGTTCGCCATAGCGGCGGACGTATCGAAGAATACACGAGCCTCGACTACAAGGGGACCGAGGATCAGCTCCGCGGCCTGGCCAGGGACGAGATGGACTGCATGGATTGCCACAACCGTCCCACGCACACCTTCGATCCCCCGGAAGCGGCGGTGGACCGTGCGATGTCGACCGGGGTCATCCCGCGCACGCTCCCCTGGGTCAAGAAAGTGGTCGTGGACGCCCTCGTCCGCGAATATCCCACACGGGAAAAAGCCCATGACGGGCTGCTGACCGAAATCGGGGACTTCTATGCAAAGCGCTATCCCGAGGTCTACAAGAAGCGAGCCGGCGACATCGAAAAGACCGTCGCCACCGCCGTGGCGATCTATGACCGCAGCGTCTTCCCGGAGATGAAGGTCAACTGGAAGACGTACCCCTCCAACATCGGCCACAGGAACTGGCCGGGATGCTTCCGTTGCCACGACGGACGGCATGTATCGAAAACGGGAAAGGTCCTGGGCATGGAGTGCGCCGTCTGCCATACCCAGCCCGTGCGGTCGCCGCTCATGCCCCTCGGGACCGTCGTTACCTCGAGCCAGATGTCCTGGCACCCGATCGAGCTCGCCGGGAAGCACGGCCGGATCCTGTGTAACCGGTGTCATGCGGCGGGATTCCGCCCTCCGTCGGACTGCGCGGAGTGCCATAAGATCAACCCCTCCGCCCCGATGATGTCTTCGATGAAGTGCGCCGACTGCCACAAAAAAGCGCAGGAGGCGCTGCCCGTCGCCGACTGCAAGGAGTGCCACGACAGCCTCTCCGGCCTGCATACGAAGGGAGGACACCCCGACTCGGCGTGCACCGATTGCCACAAACCCCACACCTGGGCCGTCGCCGGACGCGACCCCTGTCTCGGGTGTCACAGCGATATGAAGGAACACAACAAGAAGGACGGGGCGTGCATGAATTGCCACGATTTCAGGGGGAAGAAACGTTAGGAAAAACTCAGGGAAAAATCACTCCTCGTCGAGAAGCGCGGCGGGACGGATCCCCTTCTTTCCGAATTTTTCCCGGATGCGGTCCACCGCGCGATTGAGCTTTTCCTTTTTCTCCCATGAAACGGGAAGGCCTGCGCTTCCCCCCGCCGCCCCCTTCCCCGGGGGTGTTTCGAACAGCGACAGCTGCTCGGAACCTTCCTTGTCCCTGCGCTCTCCCTCGCGTAAGAGATGGGACAGGGAGATCCCCAAGAGCCGCACGGGCCGTTTCCCGGTCTCCGTTTTCCGCAGGAGACCCAGGACACTGCGGTAAATCTCCCCCCCGTCGTCCGTCCCGCGGTCCAGAGTCGCGGCGCGAGTGACAAGAGCAAAATCGTGGTACTTCACTTTCAGGGTGATCGTCCTGCCCTTGACCCCTTGACGGCGAAGCCGTGAAGCGACCCGTCCCGCGAGCGACAGGAGCTCTTTTTGAACGGCATCCAGGGTTACGAGGTCTTCGGGATACGTATCCTCTCGCCCGATCGACTTGGCCTCCTGCTCCGGCACCACTTCCCTCTCGTCGATCCCCTGGGAAAGCTCGTGAAGCAGAATCCCGTGCCGGCCGAACTTTTTCGCGAGAACCTCCAGCGGGAGTCCGCTCAAGTCGCCTATGGTCGCGGCCCCCATGCGGCGAAGCGCCTCCTGGGTGACCTTCCCGACCCCCCATAGCCTGCCGACCGGCAGGGGCGCCAGGAATTTCCTTTCCCCGCCGCGGGGAACGACCATGAGCCCGTCGGGCTTGCGCAGATCGCAGGCGATCTTCGCTACGAGCTTGTTGGAGGCCACGCCGGCGGAGACGGTCAACCCCGTTTCCTCGCGCACGCAGGTCTTGATTTTCCTCGCGATCCGCTCCGCCTCCCCGAACAGGCGGATGGAAGCGGTCACGTCGAGGAACGCCTCGTCGATGGAGAGGGCTTCGACCAGGGGGGTAAAGCGATGGAAGATATCGAAGACTCTTTCCGACAGTTCCCGGTATCGTTCCATGCGAACGGGCAGGAAGACCCCCTGGGGGCAGAGTCGCTTCGCCGTCGCCGTCGGCTGGGCGGAATGGACGCCGAACTTCCTGGCCTCGTACGAGGCCGCGCAGACGACCCCCCTGCGCTCGCCCCCCCCCACGATCACCGGTTTCCCTTCGAGGGAAGGATCGTCCAGTACTTCTACGGATGCATAAAAAGCATCCAGGTCCAGATGGAGGATCTCTCTTTGCCTGCGGCCGCTCATGGGACTTTCAGGAAGGAGTATTTTTCCATCTCCTCGCGAGAGACCAGGCCGACGCCCCCAAGGTCGTGGAACGTCTCCACCGCCACGGCGGTCCCGAACGCCTCGAAATCGACATGGGACGCCTGGCCCAGCCGCTCGTGCGCCGCGATGATCCGGCCGTCCATCTCCCGCTCCACCTCGGGCGTCGGGATTTCCCCCTTGTGCCCCCGCCGTTCGATGCGCACGTAAAAGGGGCCGGGGGGAACCCGCTGGGCGAGGCTTTCGATCACCTCCCCGAGACGCTCCCGAAAGGTTTCCAGGGTGAACGTGAAGGTCACGTCGATCGGGACCAGACGGGAGACGTAGCGCCAAAGCGGGTCCCGTGTCCCGCGGCACTTGAGGAGCTCCTCGAAAAACAGGGGGCGCTCGGTGACAAAGCCCCTCAGCACGTCCCGAAAACCGGTGGGAACGAAATGGCCGAAATACTTCAACTGCTTCAGGGCGCCCCTCTCCCCGTTCCTGCGGCAGGTAAGCACCACGTTCCACTCTTTCACGGCCGCCCCTTTCGCGCGATTCCCGTCACGGACAGGCTACATGAGCGAGCCCGCCTTGTAGGAGCTACGCACGAGCGGGCCGGCGGCAACCCGCGGGAACCCGATGTTTCGGGCAATCTCCGCCATGCCGGAAAATGCCTCAACGGTTAGATATTCCCGGACCGGGAGGTGGTTCCCGGAGGGAGGAAGGTACTGGCCCACCGTGAGGGACCGGCACCCCGCGGCGTAGAGGTCCTCCATTACGGAGATCACCTCCTCGCGGCGCTCCCCGAAACCGACCATGAGCCCGGATTTGAGCTCAAGCTTCGGGTCCATGGAATGGGCGCTCCCGAGAAGCTCCAGGGACCGTAGGTACACCGCCCCCGGCCGCACCTCCGCATAGAGGCGGGGGACGGTTTCCACGTTGTGCGCCAGCACGTTCGGACGGGAAGCCACGACTTCCCGCAGCGCGGCGGTGCTCCCCCGGAAATCGGGTACGAGGAGTTCGACGGCCGCCCCCGGCGCCTGCTTCCTTACTTCCCGGACGACGGCGGCGAACTGGGAGGCGCCCCCGTCTTCGAGATCGTCCCGGGTTACCGAGGTGACGACCAGGTGTTTCCAGCCCAGTTCCACGGCGGCCGATGCGACCCGCGCGGGTTCGCACGGGTCGGGGGGGAGCGGCGTTCCGGTAGCGACGCTGCAGAATCGGCACCCCCGGGTGCATTTTTCCCCAAGGATCAGGACGGTCGCGGTCCCTTCCCCCCAGCACTCCCCCACGTTCGGGCACCGCGCGTTGCGGCACACCGTGCGCAGCTGGTTCCGGCGCAGCGTTTCCGTCACACGTTCCACCGCTTCCCCCGAGGGAGCGCGCACCGTGAGCCAGGGCGGCCGTGCCGATGGAAGAGGGGGCTTCACGAGAATCCCTGCAAATAATTTCCGCAGGCATGGACAACGGCGTCGCGCACCGATTCCATCGGTATCTTCCTTCCCGTGACTTCCTCGATCGAAGTCGCCTCCTTGCCTTTCAGCCCGCACAGGTGGATGCGCCGGAAGAAGGACAGGTCGGTGTTCACGTTCAGGGCGAACCCGTGATACGTGACCCACCGGCGTACCCCGATGCCGATCGAGGCGATCTTCTTCCCCATCGCCCAGACTCCCGTCAGCCCCTCGATGCGCTCCCCCGGCACGCCGAAAACCGATAGCGACTCGATGAGCGCGGCTTCGATGCAGCGGACGAACCGGTGCACGTCGGGCCGGGACAGCATCACGATGGGATAGCCGACCAGCTGTCCGGGCCCGTGGTAGGTGATATCGCCCCCCCGGGAAATCCGCTCCACAGGGATTCCTTCCCGCTCCAGTTGCTCGCGGGAAACCAGCAGGTTCGTCTCGTCGCCGAGACGGCCGATCGTGTAGACGTGGGGGTGCGTCAGCAGAAGGAGGGTGTCGGGGATCTCCCCCCCGGCCCGCTGCCGGAGGCATTGCATCTGCAGCTCCAACGCGCGCCGGTACTCCACATGTCCCAGCCAGCTCGACTCCATCCGCCGGATTCCCTATAGGGAAAAATCCCCTGCCTCCAGGATCTCCCGCACGCGGAACAGGAATCCGTTCGCCGCCACTCCGTCGACGATCCGGTGATCGTATCCCAGGCACAGGTACATCATCGGCCGGATCACGATCGCATCTTCCCCTCCCGCATCGATGACGACGGCTCTCTTGATCACCTGCC
>JBLNFH010000096.1:0-4711 GCA_050263475.1 Deltaproteobacteria bacterium | reverse complement strand
GGTCCCCCGTTTCGCACCGCTTCCGTTGCATTCCGCGCAGGCGACGGTCCGGGGAACGACAATCTCCTTCTCCGTCCCGAACGCCGCCTCCTCGAAGGCGATCTCCAGGTTGTACCGGAGGTCCGCACCGCGGCGGGACCTCTGGCGCCCGCCCCCGAAGATGGTGCCGAACCCGAAAAAGTCGTTGAGGATGTCTTCCACGCCGCCGAAATTGAAGTCCCCGAACCCGCCGAATCCCTGCCCGGAAGCGCCGGCGTGCCCGTAGGCGTCGTACTGCTCCCGCTTCCGGGGGTCCGAGAGGACGGAGTAGGCCTCGTTGAGCTCTTTGAATTTCTCCTCGGCGCCCTTTTCGCCGGGGTTCCGGTCGGGGTGGTATTGGAGGGCGAGCTGGCGGAACGCCTTTTTCAAATCGTCGGGGGTGCTGTCCCGCGATACCCCGAGAACTTCGTAATAGTCGCGTTTGGTCACTTCAGTTCCCCGGCCGGTGGGGTTTGGGGTCCACGCCGTCCCCCCGATCGGGAAGCGGGCATGCAGGCGCCGCCACCGTCACCTGGGCGGGCCGGAGCAGCCTTCCGTTCAGCAGGTACCCCTTCACCGCCTCCGACAGCACCGTTCCCTCGGGCTTCCCCTCCCACGGGACCTGGGCGATCGCCTCGTGGATCCTGGGGTCGAACATCTCCCCTTCCGCGGTGATCTGCTCCAGCCCGAACTTCCGCAACTCGGAGAGGAACTGGTCGTGCGTCAGGCGCACGCCGGCGAGAAGCCCTTCCGACGCGCTGCCCGGCCCGGCCTGCGACATCGCGCGTTCCAGGTTGTCGAGGAACGGCAGGACGGCGCGGAGAAGCCGCTCGTTCCCGAAAGAGACCATGGCCTCCTTCTCCCGCGCGACCCGCTTGCGATAGTTGTCGAACTCCGCCGCGAGGTACGCCAGGCGGTTCTTCATCTCCTCGAGCTCCCCGGCAACCTCCTCGGCGGAAGGAGTCTGCGGCTCCGCGCCTTCCCGCCCGATGGACCCGGGCTCGTCGGCGGGCGCTTCCTGCTTGATGTCCTTGTCGTTCTCGTCCATGGTGCCCCCCCTACCGTCGATCCTTCAAGGGAATCCAGACAGCAGAAAATTTACGGGTTATCGGTGCTCGAAGACGGAGCTTAAGAGCCTGGCGGAGTATTCCACAAGGGGGATGACATGTGAATAGTCCATCCGGACCGGGCCGATCAACCCGATGCTTCCCATCGTCGACTCCCCCAGACGGTATCCGGACGCCACCACGGAGATGTCGGGAAGACTCTCCACCGGGTTTTCCGTGCCGATTGACACCTGAATGGCCTCTTCCTCGAGCGCCCGGTCGAGGAGCCGGACGATGACGCTTTTCTCCTCGAACGCACGGAGTATCCGCTTGAGCTTCTGGACATCCTCCACGAACTCCGGCTTGTCCAGGATGTTCGCCCTGCCCTCTACGTACACTTCCGCGGGGCTGCCCTCGTCAAGCGCCCTTGCGCCCAGGAGCAACGCCCGCCGCATCAGCCGGTCGTACCGCATCTTCTCCTTCTTCATCTCCTGCAGGATCTTCACCCGCATCTGCGGGAGGGAAAGGCCGGCGGCGAGCTCGTTCAGGTAGGCGTTGATCTTGACGAGGTCGTCCGCCGACAGGTCCTTCTCCCCCTCGATGAGGCGATGCTCCACCCACCCGGCCTGGGTGACGGATACCAGAAGGATCCGGTCGACTCCCGCATGGAGGAGGTTCAGGGAGCGCAGCGGCTGGCTCGACAGCCGCGAGACGACCACGACGCACGCCTGCTGGGAGAGGCTGGAGAGCAGGCGGCTGAACTGGCGCACCACCTCGTCCGCGGATCCCGTCCCGGCTTCCCCCGCCGCCATCCGCTGCAGCTGGTCGCGCTCGGGACGCGCGAGCTTGCGCCGGGCCAGGAGGTAGTCGACGTAATACCGGAATCCCGAGCTCGTGGGAACACGGCCCGCGGAGGTGTGGGGTTGCACCAGGTAGCCCATCTCCTCGAGGTCCGCCATGATGTTGCGGATCGTCGCGGGCGACAGCTGCTGCCCCATTTTCTTCGATATGGTGCGGGATCCGACAGGCTCGGCCGTCTCGATGTAGTCTTCCACGACGTGGCGCAGCACCTGTGCCCCGCGGTCGTCCAGAACGCCGTTCACGGGAATCCTGCCCACCTGCGGTTTTTAGCACTCCGGCACCCCGAGTGCTAACCTACAATTTACCAGCGCGGCAGCCGGAGTGTCAAGAACGGCACGCGTTCGGCGCCTCCTGAAGGTCCACGATATCGCCGCGCTCCGTGCCGGTCCGCCGCAGGATCCCCTCCGGAAGCTCCAGCACCCCTTTCGCCCCGAAGAACGGCCGCGTGAGCCTGCCGGGCGGGAATCGGGGGTAGGCGCCGATCACCTTCCCCCGGTTATCGAGGAAGAGCACATCGATGGGGTGGCGCATCCCGATGGAGTGGACGCTGGAGCAGGGGATGATCCACAAGCCTTCCCCCTCCGACAGCGGCGGCCGCCCGAGAAGGCCCGCAAGCCGGCGGAAAAAGCTGTCCGCCACCTCGATCCGGTCCCCGAGAAGGCTCCCCTTCGTCCGGTTGACGGCGATCATGTCGTGTCCTTTCAAGGGGTTGCGCGTTTCCAGGATGATTCCTTCCTGGAATTGCGCTACTAATATTATCATGGCAATGGCGCTGCTGATCGCCGTAGGACTCCTGCTGGGGGGGGTCGCGGGATTTTTCATCGGGCGATTCACGGCCCCCCGTCCGGAACCTCCCTCGACTACCGAGAAAGAAACCCACCTGCTCCGCCAGGTGCAGGAACTGTCGGCCGAGCTGCAGAAAACGGCGAAGGAGCGGGCCGGGGACCTCACGATCGCCTCCCAGATCCCCATCATCGTCAAGCGGCTGGGGCAGAGGATGTCACCCGGCGCCATCCCGGGGATCGCCGTGCGAACCACCAAGGAAATCTTCCTGGCTTCGGCCGCCGGGTTTTTCGCGCTGAAAAAAGAGGAAGGCGGCTTCCAGCTGGTCGAGGGGGTCGGATTCCCGGGCGGCTGGAAGGGGATCCGCCGGTTCTCCTCCTCCGAGGGAATCCTGGGAACGGCCGCGCGGCAGCAGATCGTCGTTGCGAAGGAAGAGTATCTTGCGGGAATGAAGGAATGGCCCACCCCTCCCGGAACGCTGGAGGAAGCCGGCTTCTTCCCCGATATCGTGGCCCCGGTCGTCTGGGGAGGGAAAACCTACGGCGCGCTGGTGCTCTCCGGCAACGAGGCGCCCCTCGGGGGAAAACGCCCGTACGTCTCCATGCTGGCTGACATGGTGGCGAGCGCGTTCCAGAACTCCATCGCCGTAGAGATGGCGGACCTGGAAGCTTCCACGGACCCGCTGACGGGAGCCTTCAACCGGGCGTACCTCGTGCGAAGGTTCGAATCCGAGATGCGGCGGGCAAGGAACTACATGTCGCCGCTTTCCGTCCTTCTGATGGACATCGACCACTTCAAGCGGGTAAACGATACCTATGGGCACGCGGCGGGCGACGCCATCCTGAAGCGGCTGGCGGAGCTGATCCGGAAGAACACCCGGTCTTCCGACTTCGTCGTCCGTTACGGGGGCGAGGAATTCGTCTCGGTGATGACTTCCGCAAACCAGGATCAGGCATTCCTCTATGTCGACAGGATGAGGGAGACGGTGGCCGCCGCAGAATTCCCCGTGCCGGGACACGATGCCCCGCTCAAGGTGACCATCAGCGTGGGCGTTTCCTCGTTCCCCGGCGACGGACAAACCACCGCCGACCTGCTCAAGATGGCCGACCAGGCTCTTTACGCCGCCAAGGCGGGCGGGCGCAACCGCGTCGTCCGCGCTTCCCGGATCGGTCTCGACGGCAAGCCGTTTTGAGTCGCGAACAATTCCTCAGGCGTCAATTCCCCGCGGGTTTGGTGGAGGCATGGGTGGCCAGCGCTTTCCGCAGCCGGTCCGCCGACGGGGGCGCCTTGAGATCCTTGCCCGATAAAATATCGGCGGGTCGGATCCCCGCCTTGCCGTAATAGGCCGCATCGGCCTCGTCGTCGATCTGCAGCGCGGAGCCCTCCAGCGACACCCCCGCGAAGAGGCCGCGGCTCCTCGAATAGGAATAGATCTCCGCCTTCAGCCTTTCGTCGGTCGCCGCCTCCGCCCGGCGTCCCACCGGGCCGGCCGCGACCGCGGCGTCCGCCCCCAGGGTGAACTTCCCTTTCATGATGCCGTCGATGCTCTTCTTGCTCTTGAACACGAGGACCACGTCCGTCGACTCGGCGCCGATCTGCCATCCGACGCTGCCGCCGGCGAGGGACACGAACACCGGGTTGCTCCACCCGCCGTCCTTCTCCCGGATCGCCAGGATGCCGGTCCCGTACCGGCCGCCGACCACGAAGCCGACCTTGATCAGCCCCGGCACGATGGCGATGCCGTTTGCGTTCTCCAGCAGCGTAGGTGGAATCCCCGTTTCGGGGATCTTCATGATTTCCTCGAGGACCGAAGCCGCCGACTCGACCTTTTCCCCCTCCTTGCCTTCCGCCCAGGCCGGCTGCGAAGCCATGGAAACCATCAGCGCCACTACGGGCAACAGCACAAGCGAAACACCTTTCATGGGCATGGCCTTCTTTCCGTTTCTTCGCCGGTTGAATTCCATCCGGAACCGCACGGATCCCGCCCGCAGTCAGCGAATCAG
>JBLNFH010000095.1:0-10246 GCA_050263475.1 Deltaproteobacteria bacterium | reverse complement strand
AGCCGCAAGGCCGAATCGAGCGTCCAGCTCGCGGACGGGCAGTCCTTCGTCCTGGCGGGCCTGATCGACAACAAGATCTCCAAGCAGATCACCAAGCTTCCGCTCCTGGGGGACATCCCGATCCTTGGGACGCTCTTCCGCAGCACGCGGTATCAGAACAACGAGACCGAGCTGATGGTCATGATCACCCCGAGGCTCGTCCGCCCGCTGGAAGCGGCAAACCTGCCGAAGCTTCCGACGGAGAAGGCGGACCCGGCGGAAACCTCCCCATCGATGGTGTGGTAGGCCCGGTGGCCATCCCCGGAGGTAAGCGCATGGAGCGAAAACGTGAAAAGGGACAAGTGCTCGTCGTCTTCGTCGGCGCCCTGACGGCCCTCATCGGCTTCGCCGCCGTGGGGATCGACGTCGGCTACATGTACACCGTCCGGCATGAACTCCAGCGGTGCGCCGATGCGGGCGCGCTGGCGGGCGCCTCCGCGTTCCTCGACGGCGACTGGAACGATCAAGGCATAAAGGACATTGCTACGACGCGCGCTCAAACCTTCGCCTCGAAGGACGTCGTGGCCAAGACGGCGCTCAGCACCGGGGAGATCGATGTCAAGTTCCCCGGCCCGGACCGGGTGCGCGTCGAAGCCACCCGCACGGTCGGTCTGTTCTTCTCCAGCATGTTCCTGGGGCCGACGAAGACCATCGGCGCATCTGCCGTGGCCGAAGCCACTTCGGTCGGCAGGAACGTGCGAGGCCTGAAGCCATGGGGGATCCCCTTCCCCTGGGACGACACAAACGGTAACGGGCTTTACGACCCCGGGGAGACCGTTCACAGGGACTGCCCCGAGGGGGTCGTCGACCCGTCGCGATATTTCTGCCCGGGAACCCGAATCGTCCTGAAGATCGGCACTCCCGAGAATAACCCTTCGAACCCGAACCTGCCTTCCTTGCAGCAGGAGCCGGGCCATTTCTTCGCCCTCGATTACGACGCTTCCGGCGCGGATGGATACAGGGAGGCGATCCAGACGGACAGCCCCTTCCGGGTGAGCATCGATCAGGCGGTTCCCCTTGAAACCGGGAACATGGTCGGGCCCACGATCCAGGGGGTGGAGGATCTTATCAGCGCCGATTCCGGCTCGCATTGGAACGGTGCGACGAACCTGCCCGAGAGCGACGCGTACGGAACGGCCGACAGCCGGTGGATGGCGTCCCCTCGGGTGGTCCGGATCCCGATCTACGACCCGGAGACCGCCCTTGTCAACGGCAAGTCGGAGATGGTGGTCGCCGGTTTCGCAGGGTTCTGGATCGAGAGCGTGGATCATCACCTGGGGACCGTCATCGGGCGGTTCGTTCCGAACCGGGCCATCGGGAACATCGGGCCCGGCGGCGGACCCACCGGCGGACCGGCCCTCAAGGTCCTCCGCCTGGTCGAGTAGACGATGGCCGAGAAGCTGCGGACCCTGATCGTAGAGATCGACCCCGATACGGTCCGCCAGGTCGATATCCTCGGCCGGCAAACCGGGGCGGTGGACATCCGCTGGAGGGTTCCCTCCGTCGCGGAAGGGGCCGATGTCGTGCGGAAGTTTCACCCGGACATGGCCATCGTCGGGGTCAACGGCGATCCCGGCCGGGTGATCGCCCCCCTTGCGAAGGAGTTCCCCCACCTTTATATTCTCGCCCTTTCCGCTGCCTGCGACGGGGACTATATCCTCCAGGCGATGCGGGCCGGCGCCCACGACCTGATCTTAAAACCGGTCCGGGAGGTCGACCTTTGCATCGCCGCCGAGAAGGCCCAGCGGAACCGGGTCCGCAAGAACCCCGCCGAGCGGCGGGGAAAGATCGTCTCGGTGTTCAGCAACAAGGGAGGGAACGGGGTGACGACCATCGCATCCAATCTGGCCGACGCCCTTTCCTGCCGCCACGGGAAAAAGGTGATCGTGGTAGACCTCGTGCTCGCGCATGGGGACGTGACGATGTTCTTCAACGTCAGCCCCCCCCACTCGATCCTGGACCTGGCGACGAACGCCGACAAGTCGGACCCGGAATTCCTCCATTCCCTCCTCGCCCGGCACTCCTCCGGGGTGTACATCCTGGCAGACCCACCCCGGATCGAGGATGCCGAGAACATCACCGCCGGGCAGGTCAGGGAGATGCTCCTGGCGCTGCGTTCCATGTTCGACGTCGTCATCGTCGACACGCCCCACCAGTTCGACGAGAAGACCCTCACGGCCCTCGAGATGTCCGATACCATTCTACTGATCACCCTGCTCAACCTGCCGGCGCTGAAGAACACCCAGAAGAGCATCGAGCTCTTCTGCCGGCTCGGGTTCCTCGACGAGAGGGTGAAGCTTGTCCTTTCCCGGCACCTCCCCAACGAGGAGATCTCCAGGGAGAGCATCGAAGGGATCATGAACTGCCCGGTTTTCTTCGCGGTGCCGAACGACTACCCCACGGTCCTCTCCTCCATCAACCGGGGAAAGCTCCTCTCGGAGGTCGCACCCGACAAGGAGATCACGCTCTCGTTCCGGAAGATGGCCGAGCTCCTGGCGGGGCCTGCTACGGTAACGGCGGCCCCCCCGCAGAAAAAAAGAGGGTTCCTCGAGAAGGTCCTGCGCCCTGAAAGGAGCGTCACTTGACGGTCACGGACTGGCTGGCGCGGAAGAACGAGCCGGCGATTCCCAACGCCCTCGCCGACTCTCTCGCGAAGAGGGCGGCCTCTTCCGGGGGGAACCGCGCCCACCAGGAGCTCAAGAGCACGATCCACCGCAGGCTCATCGACCGGCTCGATCTCTCGACCGTCGCCGAGCTCAGCGGGGAGCAGCTCTCCGGGATCATCAAGGCCGTCGTGGAGAACATGATCGCCCAGGAAGGAATTCCCCTCACCCGGTCGGAGCGGGACAAGCTCGTGGTGGAGATCCAGCACGAGACGCTGGGGCTAGGGCCCCTGGAGCCTCTCCTCCAGGACCCCGAAATCTCGGACATCCTCGTCAACGGTCCCGGCAGCGTGTACGTGGAGCGCAACGGGAAGATCGCGAAAACCGATGTGACCTTCAAGGACGACGAGCACCTGATGTCGGTCATCGAGAGGATCGTCTCGAAGGTGGGACGCCGCGTCGACGAGTCGTCGCCGCTGGTCGACGCGCGGCTGGCCGACGGCTCCAGGGTCAACGTGATCATCCCGCCCCTGTCCATCGACGGCCCGGCGATGTCGATCCGGCGGTTCGGCGTGTGCCCTCTCAAGATGGAGAACCTCCTCGCCAACGGCTCCCTGACCGCAGAGATGGCGGCAACCTTCGAGGCGATGGTGAAGGCGAGGATGAACATCCTGGTCTCCGGGGGCACGGGCGCGGGGAAAACCACCTTCCTCAATATCCTTTCCGCCTCGATCCCGGACGACGAGCGGATCATCACCGTCGAGGACGCCGCCGAGCTGATCCTGCAGCAGGAGCATACCGTGCGGCTGGAGACCCGCCCTTCCAACATCGAGGGAAAGGGGGCGGTCACCCAGCGGGACCTGGTCCGGAACGCCCTCCGGATGCGGCCGGACCGGATCATCGTCGGGGAAGTGCGCGCCGGGGAGGCGCTCGACATGCTCCAGGCGATGAACACCGGACACGACGGCTCCATTTCGACCATTCACGCGAACACTCCCCGGGACGCCCTTTCCCGGATCGAGACGATGGTCCTCATGGCGGGGTTCGATCTCCCGGCGAAAGCCATCCGGGAGCAGATCGCCTCGGCGTTGAACGTCGTCATCCAGCTGTCCCGCATGAGCGACGGCTCCCGCAAGCTGGTCAACGTGAGCGAGGTGACGGGGATGGAGGGGGACGTCGTCGTGATGCAGGACATCTTCGTCTTCGAGAAACGCGGCCTGGACCGGGAAGGAAAGGTCGCCGGCGAGTTCCACGCGACGGGAGTCCGCCCCAAGTTCCTCGATGCGGTCCAGGCTTCCGGGATCCATCTCCCGTCCAGCATTTTCGCGTACCGGAAGAAATGAAGGGGGACCCGTCATGATCGTCGTTGCGCTCCTCGTCTCCGGCGCCGTCCTGGTTGCGGCTTTGGGGGGATACCTCCTCCTTGCCCCGCGGGATCCGCAGAGCGGGGAAATCATGAAGCGCCTGACCCTGCTCGAGGTGCGGAACATCGAGAATACCGACCTCCCGGACGCGCTGAAAAACGATCTCCTGAGCGACGTCCCTCCCCTCCACCGGATCCTCTCCTCCTTCAACTCAGCCCTTCGGGTCGACACGCGACTCAAGCAGGCGGGCATGAGGATGAAGGTCGGCTTCTTTGCCCTGCTCTCCCTCGGGGGACTCGCAGCCGGGATGCTGGCCGGGAGGCTCCTCCATTGGCCCCTCGTGGTTACCCTGGCGGCTGCGGCGATCCTCGCCCTGGGACCCAACACCTACGTGAACATCAAGCGAAGACGACGTTTCAAGTCTTTTATACGGCACTTCCCCGAAGCGCTGGAGATGTTCGCGCGCTCGCTCCGGGCCGGACACTCCTTTACGGGAGCCATACAGCTGGTCGCCCAGGAAATGCCAGACCCCGTGGGCGTCGAATTCCGGCAGGTCTTCGACGAGCAGAACCTGGGGGTCCCCCTGCGGGAGGCGCTCAACGGGATGACGCAAAGGGTCGACAGTCTCGACGTCAAGTTCTTCGTCACCGCCATCCTGATCCAGCGGGAGACGGGCGGAAACCTGGCCGAGATCATCGACAAGATCGCGCACGTGATCCGGGAACGGTTCCGGATCCAGATGCAGGTCAAGATCTTCACCGCCCAGGCCCGGATGACGGGAACCATCCTGGCCCTGCTGCCGTTGGGCGTCGCCCTGGCGATCTGGGCACTGAATCCGGAATACCTGAAACCACTATGGTTCGAAAAGGCGGGGAAAGTCATGATCGCCACCGCCATCTGCATGCAGATCACGGGGGCGCTCATCATCCGCAAGATCATCCGGATCAAGATCTGACTCGTCGGGAGGGCGCGTGATCCTCTTCATCGCGGCATCGATTTTCCTGGCCACATCCCTCGGGGTGATGGCCCTGTTCTGGCTGCTGGACAGCAGGAAAGCGCCGGTTCCAGACCGCTTCCAGGAGGTCCTGGGCTCCTCCGGGGCCCCCGTCCGAACCCCGATGCGAAGAGCTGCGGAGCTGGTGGAACGCCTGCTCGGCAGGAAGGACCGGAAGGCCCGTCAAAGCGAGGAGATCGTGGCGCGGGTCACCGCCGGAGAACCGTCGGGAGGAAGCCTCCTTCTTTCCCAGGCGGGATACCGGACCGCCGCGGCCGCCCGGTTCTACTGGTGGGCCCGGATCGTGGCGCCCCTCGCTATCGCGACAGGGACGATCGCCATCGGGAAGGCGATGGGAATGCCGTACCGGGCGATCCTCGTCCTTGCCGCGGCGGGAATGGTCGCAGGCCTTTGCCTCCCCGATGCGTTCCTGAAGATGAAGGCCCGGAGGCGCCAGGAAGCGATCACGGACTCCCTCCCTGACGGCCTGGACCTCATGACCGTGTGCGTGGAAGCGGGACTCGGGATCAATTCCGCCTTCGTGAAGATCGCCGAGGAGTTCCGGATCTCGAGCCCGGCCCTGAGCGAGGAGTTCGACGTGGTCAACCGGGAGATGGTGGCGGGAAAACCCAGGACCGATGCGCTCCGGTCCCTCGCGACCCGCACCGGGGTGGAGGACGTCAAATCGCTGGTCGCCATGCTGATCCAGACCGAGAGGCTCGGGACGAGCCTTGCCCAATCCCTCCGGGTCCACTCCGACTCCCTGCGCGTCAAGCGGCGGCAGAAGGCGGAGGAAGCGGCGGCGAAGACGACGATCAAGCTCGTGTTCCCCCTCGTGTTCCTCCTCTTCCCGGCGCTCTTCATCGTGATCCTCGGCCCCGGTGTGCTGCAGATCCTGCGCGTCTTCTTTCCGGCGATGGGAGGAGGAAACCCGTGACCGCCCAGGCCCAGGCCGCGAACCTCTCCATCCTCCCCCCCGAAGGCCCGCAGACGATCCAGGAGACCGGGCTTTCGGCGGGCTTTCTCACCGAACTGGCCTGCAAGATCCTCTATTTCGGCGGAACGATGACGCTCGCTTCGCTTGCCGACAGGATCGCATTGCCGGTCAGCGTCACGGGCGACGTCACGGAGTTCCTGAAAAAGGAACGACTCGCAGAAGTCAAAAGGGCGGGAGAGGTCCGCGCGTCCTACGTTTTCGCCCTGACAGACCTCGGCCGGGAGCGGGCGCGGGAGTTCCTGGATGTATCCGGGTACGCGGGCGCGGCTCCGATCCCGCTGGAAATGTACGAGAAAGTCATGCGGAAGCAGTCGATCCGGAAGGTCCCCGTCACCGCGCGGGAGATGGCCCAGGCTTTCCAGGGGGTCGTTCTCCCGAAGGGGCTGCTCGACCGCCTGGGTCCGGCGGTCAACTCCGGCAGGTCGATCTTTCTCTACGGACCGTCCGGATGCGGCAAGACGTTCATCGCGGAGAGGCTGGCGAAAGTCCTCGAGGGGATCATCTTCATCCCGCGGGCCATCGCCGTCGACAGCCACGTCATCCGCCTGTTCGATCCGGCATGTCATACGGAGATCGACATCAGCAAAGGGCTGGACACCTTCGGAGACATCCTCGAGGGGGGGCCCCGCTACGACCGGCGCTTCGCCGTCTGCGAGCGACCCGCCATCATCGCCGGGGGGGAGCTTTCCCTTTCCATGCTGGATCTGAGCTATGATCCCAACACGCGCTATTACGAGGCCCCGCTGCAGCTCAAAGCCAATGGAGGGGCCTTCCTGATCGACGACCTCGGCCGCCAGCTGGTGCGCCCCTTCGACCTTTTCAACCGGTGGATCATTCCTCTGGAAAAAGGGCGGGACTACCTCACCCTGCGGAGCGGGAAGAAATTCGAGGTTCCCTTCGACCAGGTCATCCTCTTCTCGACCAACATCGAGCCGAAGGAGCTGGCCGACGAGGCCTTCCTGAGAAGGCTCGGCTACAAGATCCGGATCGGCTACATCGCACCCCTGGAATACATGGCGATCAGCCGGCAGGTGTGCACCCGCCTGGGAATGGAGTTCCACCCCGCTCCCATCAAGCACCTGATCGAGGAGGAGCACGCCAAACGGAGCATCCCCCTGTGCGCGTGCCACCCGAACGACATCCTGAGCCGCGCTGCGGAAATCTGCCGCTACAGGGGCGCCGCCCCCCAACTCTCCAACGATGTGATCAGCCAGGCCTGCAGGGATTATTTCACGGAGTTGTAGGGCCTAGAACAGGCCCGGAATCAGCCGATAGCGCACGCTTTGGAAGTACTCCCGGTACCTGCCGTCGCCCAGGAGGAGGCGCTCCTCCGCGAAGATCCTTGCGACCTGGAAGAAGTAGGTCGCCGCATAGATCGCCAGGTTCCTGGGGCTCCAATTGGACAGGATAAATCCTACATGGGTGACGAGGTACCCGAGGTAGATGGGGTGCCGGACGATCCGGTAGGGCCCTCCTACGACGACACCGCGGTTCGCGGCGACGATCCCGAAGCTCCTGCCGAGCGCAGCCTTTCCGTAAAGCTGGAAGAGCGTCCCGCACAGCTGCAACGCGAATCCCACGGCATCCGGGGCGATGGCCCGGCTTTCAGGGCGCACCAGGAGGACAAGAAAGGAGCCGGCGAGCCCGGCAATCCAGTCCCACGGACTCCGGGAGATGCGGGTCGACGGTCTGCGGAACACGAGAAGGAAGACGACCACCCCCTCGGAGACCATCCAGAAAAGAGAGGTCCACTTCCCCGTTGTCAGGAAGCTCTTCCAGAAAGCGATGCAGGATACCATGAAGTAGGACGCAGGCAGACCCCGCGCCAATATGGATACCAACCTGCTCCCGACCAGATTGCCCAAGCCGGCACCCCCGGGGGGACAACCCCCTGAGGAGTCGTCCGCAACGCACTGGAAATGCAGGAAGTGTTCCGACTGGGAAACGTACACACAGCAAAATATTATTGATTTATCAATAGCTTATTCAGGGAGAGCGATCGCGGCCGGCATTCGGCGGCGAAGAGCGCGACACTATCGAAATCGGCCGAAACCGTTATTGTAATTCAGCAGTTGGCAACATGGCATTGATACGGGCATGCGATGTCGAGTAGAATCCGGCTCAGGCGCTTTGGAAGGGACCCCGATTGATCCTGCGACGACATACGTCTTCCGCCTGGCCGGCCGCGATGCTGGCGGCGCTGCTCGTTTTCGGGGCGCGCGCTTCCATCGCAGAAACCATCCGGATATCCGGGACCGGCGGGGCGATCGGCACGATGAAGCTCCTGGGAGAGGCCTTTCGGAAAGCCCATCCGGACGTCGAATTCGAATTCGTGCCCGGCATGGGCAGCAGCGGCGCGGTAAAAGCCGTCCTTGCGGGACGGCTGGACATCGGTTTATGCGGACGATCCGCGACGGGAGAGGAACGCACCCGGGGCGTCGTGGACATCATGTATGCCAAAACTCCCTTCGTATTCGCCGTCAACCGATCGGTCAAGAAGTCCGGCATCACGCTGGCTACGGCCGTCGAGATCTACGCGGGAAAACGGACCCGATGGGAGGACGGCAGCCGGATCCGCCTGATTCTCAGGCCCATGATGGATTCGGATATCCCGGTCCTTAAAAATATGTCCCGTCAGATGGCCGAAGCCGTCGACATAGCCCAGCGCCGGGATGGGATGATCGTGGCGATGACCGACCAGGATGCGGCGGACGCCATCGAGCTCACGCCGGGCGGCTTCGGGGCGATGACGCTTGCGCTCATTCTTTCCGAGGGAAGGGAGATCCGCCCCCTGGCCTTGAACGGAACCGTGCCGAGCCTTCGTTCCATCATGGATGGGTCCTACCCCTATACCAAGACGTTCTGCCTGTTGACGAGGGAAAATCCTTCCCCCGCAGTCCGCCGGTTCATCGAATTCGTGCGTTCGCCCAAAGGCGCCTCCATCCTGGCGAAGTACGGCCAGGTCGCCGTGCGGTAAGGGGGATCGTCCGTGGCCATTTTCCGTGGGAACATCACGCGGCTCATCGAGGGGATGAGCGGGTTGATCGTCGTCCTCCTGACGATCGCCGTCCCGGCGGTCTACTTCGCGATCGGGTGGCAGGCGCAGAACACGCATCTCCAGACGACCGTGGACATCCACGCCGGGCAAATATCCAATATCATCGCCAGGAACCCGGAGATGTGGAAATTCGAGACGATCCGGCTGGAGGGAATCCTGTCGGACCAGCCGGGAGGGAAGCACCTGGAGTCCTGCCGGGTTCTTGCCGCGGACGGGAGCGTGGTGGTGCAGTGCCATGAAGTGATCCCGTGGCCGACAATGACGCGATCCCACCCCCTGATGGATTCCGGCGAGATCGTGGGATCCATGGAGACCAGCGCAAGCCTGCGCCCGCTGCTCGTGAAATCCACGCTCCTGGCCTTTGTCGGCGTCGTTCTCAGCGCCGCGCTGTTCTTCCTCATCCGGCTGTATCCGCTCTCCGAGCTCCGCAACGCGCTCGACCTGCTGTCGCGGGAAAAACGGCACGCCAAGGTCACGCTCCATTCGATCGGCGACGGGGTGATCTCGACCGATACCGAGGATCGGGTCCTGATCATCAACCGGGCCGCCGCCGAAATGACGGGCTGGCGACAGGCCGAGGCCGCCGGAAAACCCATCGGGGACGTCTTTTGCGTGGAAGGCAAACTCCTGGTCGGCCGCGACGGATCCAGGCGCAGGATCGAGGCCGGCGCGTCCCCGATCCTCCAGGAAAACGGGCGCACCATGGGAACCGTCCACGTGTTCCGGGATGTGACGGAACAGGTGCGGACCGCCGAGGAGCTGCACAAGGCCCAAAAGCTGGAGTCGCTTGGCATCCTTGCGGCGGGGATCGCCCACGAGATCCGGAATCCCCTCTCCGCCATCAACATCAGCCTCTCGAGCATCCAGCACGTCTGCAGCCAATCGCTGGGACTCGAGCCGGAAATCCGGGTCAAGATCCGGCTCGTTGCGGATCAGATGAACGCCGCAGCCACCAAGATCGCCACGGTCGTGCAGCGGGTCATGGATTTTTCCAAGCCGACCCCCCCCAGGATGGCGTTCGCCGACCTGAACCGGGTGATTTCGGAAGCGATCGGCATGTCTTCCTCGACTTTGAGGAAGCGCGGGATCGCCGTCTTTGAAAACCTGGCCCCCGATCTTCCCCCCTGCCGCATAGACTATCAGCTGATCGAACAGGTGCTCATCAACCTGATCACGAACGCGTACCAGGCA
>JBLNFH010000094.1:0-5474 GCA_050263475.1 Deltaproteobacteria bacterium | reverse complement strand
CCGGCGCCGCGTGTTTCCATTTTCACGCGGGGGGGAGCTGCCGCTTGCATTCCATTCCTGTCGGGCCGCCGTGCAATCGATAGTTCACGTCTGCCTGGCGGGCCTTTCCTCCGGCATGTTCATCTGGCTGGTGGCCGCCGGCCTGACCCTCATCTTCGGGGTGCTCGGTGTGCTCAACTTCGCCCACGGCAGCTTCTACATGCTGGGGGCCTACTTCAGCTATACCGTCCTGCGGCACCTCTTCCCCGATTTCTGGCTGGGGCTTCTGCTCGGGCCGCTCTGCGTATGCGCCGTCGGTTTCGTGGTCGAGAGATTCTTCCTGAGGTATGTCTACCGGCTGGCCCTGCCGTACCAGCTCCTGCTGACCTTCGCGTTCGTCCTCATCTTCGACAACATGGTGAAGATCGTCTGGGGGGCGGGGTCGCTCACCCCTCCCGACATCGGGATCCTGGCCGGATCCATCCCGATCCTGGGAAGAAAATTCCCGGTCTACAACCTGTTCATCATCGGGGTCGGTCCCCTGGTGGCGGTTGCGCTCTGGCTCGGGCTCGAAAGGACCTGGTCGGGGAGGATCGTCCGCGCGGCGTCCTCCGACCGGGAGATGGCGTCGGCCCTCGGGGTGCGGGTCCCGGCGCTGTACACGGGGGTCTTCGTCTTCGGCATCTGGCTCGGGGCGCTGGGAGGAGGGCTCGCCGTTCCCTATGTGGGGCTCCTCACCCCGGGCATGGGCGAGACGATCATCATCGAGGCGTTCATCGTCGCCGTGATCGGGGGGCTCGGGAGCCTGAAGGGCGCGTTTCTCGCCGCTCTGGTGCTGGGGATCCTGTCCTCCTTCGGGACCCGGTACTTCCCGGCTTTCGACATGTTCTTGACCTTCATCCTGATGGTGGCGGTGCTGCTGGTCCGGCCGCAGGGGCTCTTCGGCGATGCCCGGTGAGCGCATGACCGGCAGGATCCTGCGGGCGCTTGCGATCCTGGCGTTCGTCGCCGCGATGGCTTCGGTGCCGCTGTTCGCCGGCAAGTTCGTCACCTACCTGGCCATGCGCGTCATGATCCTGGGCATTTTCGCCCTGGGGTACAATTTGCTGCTGGGAGGGACCGGGCTTCTTTCCTTCGGGCACGGCGCGTTCTACGCGGCAGGGGCATACGGCCTGGGGTTTTTCTGCCTCCACCTTTCTCCGAATCCGCTCCTGGGGATCGCGGCGGGGATCGCCGCCGCCGTGCTGCTCGCGCTGCTGATCGGGTTTTTCTCCGTCCGGAGCACGGAGATCTACTTCGCCATGCTGACGCTGGCCTTCGGGATGATGGTTTTCTCCCTCATCTGGAACGCCCGGGAAATCACCGGCGGCGACGACGGGCTGATCGGGATCATGAGGGAGTCGATCTCCCTCTTCGGGACGGTGAAGGTTTCCATCTCGCAGGACTCCCGGTACTACTTCCTGGTGCTGTTCTTTTTCCTCCTGAGCTTCTGGGCCGTCCAACGGATCCGGAATTCCCCGTTCGGGCTGGTGCTGGCCGGGATCCGGGAGAACGCCAAGCGGACCGAGTTCGCGGGCCTTGCCGTCCGGAACTACCGCCTCGCCGCCTTCGTGATCAGCGGCGCCTTTGCGGGGCTGGCCGGCTCCCTGGAGACGCTGCTCGAGAGCAACGCCAGGCCCTTCATGGCCCATTGGACCCATTCGGCCGAGCCGGTCCTGGTGAGCCTCCTGGGCGGGCTCCAGACGCTGACCGGCCCGGTGGTGGGGAGCATCCTCTTCGTGGCCATGCGGGAGATCGTCCAGAGATTCACCGAGAACTGGATGCTCTGGTTCGGGATCGTGCTGCTCGTCATCATCATGGGGTTCCGGGGCGGCGTCGTGGGGGTCGTCCGGCAGCTGGCGGACAAGGCCCGCGGGCCACGGGAGGGATGAGCATGGGGAACGTCCTCCTGGAAACCCGGAAGCTCTCCAACTGGTTCGGCAAGATCTGCACCGCCAGGGACCTGGACCTGAAGTTCGAGGAGGGCGTCCTTGCCTCCATCATCGGGCCCAACGGCGCCGGCAAGTCCACGCTGGTCAACCTGCTCACCGGGCATCTTCCCGTGCAGTCGGGCAGCATCCTGTTCCAGGGGAAGGACATCACGCGGTTTCCCATCCACAAGCGGGTGCGCATGGGGGTCTGCCGCTCCTTCCAGATCGTGAATATCTTCCCGCAGCTTTCCGTGCTCCAGAACGTGATGATCCCCGTCCTGGCGCGCAGCGGCCGCTCCCGGAGCCCGTTCTCGAAGATCTCGGGGGCGAAGGCGGTGCATCGGGAAGCCGGGGAGCTGCTGGAGAGGGTGGGACTCGCCGGCGTGCGGGATGCGGTCGCGGGCGCCCTCTCCCACGGGGACCAGCGGCTGCTCGAAGTGTCGGTGGCCCTTGCGGCGGCGCCCGTCCTGCTGTTCCTCGACGAGCCCACGGCGGGCATGAACCCCGTCGAGCGGGTGCGGCTCCTGGAAAGCATCCGGGAGCTCTCCCGCGGGGGGCGGACCTCCTCCGTCCTGATCGAGCACGACATGGACATCGTCTTCTCCCTCTCCGACCGGGTGATCGTGCTGCACCGGGGCGAGGTGATCGGCGACGGGCCGCCGGACGAGATCCGGGAAAACGGCAGGGTGCGGGAAGTGTACCTCGGGGACGAGATGGCCGACGTGTTCCGGATCACGGAGGAGGACTAGGGGCATGCTCCTTTCCGTTTCCTCGATCGACACCTATTACGGCTCCAGCCACATCCTCCAGGAGGTTTCCCTGGGCGTATCGGAGGGGGAGGTCGCCGCCCTGCTGGGGAGAAACGGCGTCGGCAAGACGACCACGTTGCGCTCGATCATGGGGCTGTCGCCCCCCCGGAGGGGATCGATCCGGTTCGGCGAGGAGGAGATCTGCGGGCTGCCCGCCCATGCGGTTTCCCGGAAGGGCGTGGCCTACGTGCCGGACGATTACCGGATCTTCCCCGATCTCACCACCGATGAAAACCTGGAGATCGCCCGGCGGCTCTCCCCGCGCAGGGGGATCTGGAACCGCGAGCGCGTCCTGGAGCTGTTCCCGAAGCTGGCGGAGCTTACCCGCTCCAAGGGGATCAACCTCTCCGGCGGCGAAAAGAAGATGCTCGGGATCGGGCGGGCGCTCATGGCCAATCCCTCCCTGATCCTCCTGGACGAGCCCTCCGAGGGGTTGGCGCCGCTGGTGGTGGCCAACCTCGTCGAAGTCCTCGGGAAGATCCGGGAACAGGGGGTTACCATCCTCCTCGCGGACCAGAACCTCAAATTCTGCCGAAAGGTGTGCAGCCGCGGGTACATCCTCGAAAAGGGGAGGATTCAGTACGAGGGGAGGATGGAGGAGATCTGGAACAGCGAGGAGATCATCCGGAAGTACCTCGTGGTGTGATGGCGGCGTCCGCCGGGGGGAGGAGGGGATCCGAGGGCCGGTAGGTGCGGAACCCGAATTTCCCCTCTCCGGTCAGGTAGAAATACCGCCATTCCTCCCTCCAGGACGGCAGCACCGCCAGCACCTTGGTCGCCTGCCCCTGCGCGAACCGGAGGAGATGCTCCGAGTGGAAGTGGCCCAGGACCACGAAGTCGATCCCCGAGGCGAAACGGCGCAGGGCGAACTCCCGGCAGTCCTTTTCGGGGAAGAAGCCGCGGAAGCGCCGGTTGGTCCGCCGCAGCGACCTCTCCAGCCGGTCGGCCAGCGGGAGGAACAACGAGGAGGGCAGCCGGGAGACGGCGCTGAAAGCCAGGCGGTTCTTGGAAACGGCCTTCCAGAAGCGGTAGGCGATGTCGGCGCGGTTGATCGTGTCCCCGTGGGAGAGGTAGAGCCGCTTCCCGCCGACCGCCGCCTGCATCTCGGCTTCCGCCACCGCGTCGAACGTCTGGCCCTCATGGTGTTTTTTCAGATAGAAATCCCGGTTCCCCTCCACATAATATAGACTGAGGCCGTTGCGGCGCAGCTCCCGCAGGCGAGAGATGACCGGTTTCTGGAAGCCGAACGTCATTCCCGGGTTTCCGAACCACAGGTCGAAGATGTCGCCCAGCAGGAACAGGGCGACGTCTTCGGCGGCGGCTTTCTCCGCCAGGGAGACGAAAGTGCGCGTGTGGATGTCGTTTTCGTTCAGGTGGGCGTCGGAGACGAAGACCGCCCGGGCCGGGGAGATCGGGAACCCTTTGTCCATAGGCGAAATACGATAGCACAAGATTCGCCCCAAGGAGACGGCAGGATGTCCTTGCTGAGCGGCATACGCGTTCTGGACCTTTCCCTGCAGCTGCCCGGCCCCTTCTGCACCCTGATGATGGCCGACTACGGCGCGGACGTGGTCAAGGTGGACGAACCCTTCCCCCGCATGCGGAACCCGTTCGCGGGGGAGAAGCCGGGGCTCTCGCCCACGGACCGTTACCTGAACCGCGGGAAGCGCAGCCTCACGCTGAACCTCAAATCCCCGGAGGGGAAGGAGATCTTCGGCGCGCTGGCCGAGTCGGCCGACGTGGTGGTCGAGGGGTTCCGGCCGGGGGTCACCGCCCGGCTCGGGGTGGATTACGCGACGCTCTCCGCGCGCAACCCGCGCCTGGTGTACTGCTCCATCTCGGGGTTCGGGCAGGCCGGTCCGATGCGGGACGTCGCCGGCCACGACATCAATTACATCTCCTACGCCGGGATCCTGGGCCTGTGCGGGCCCAGGGACGGCCCCCCCGCGCTTCCCGCCGTGCAGATCGGCGACCTGTTCGGCGGCGCCATGATGGCGCTCTCCGGGATCCTGATGGCGCTGCTCTCCCGGCAGGCGACGGGCGTCGGACGCCTGGTCGACGTGTCCATGACCGACGGTGCGTTCGCCATGTTCTCCCTGCATGCAGCGTCGTACCTGGCGGGAGGGGAGGAGCCCCGGCGGGGGGAGATGATCCTTACCGGCAGGTACCCCTGCTACGACGTGTACCGGTGCTCCGACGGGGAATATGTGAGCCTGGGCGCGCTGGAGCCCTGGTTCTGGAAGGGCTTCGTCGAGGCGATCGGGAGGGAGGACCTGGCCGGACTGCAATACGCGGCGGGGGAGGAGGGGGAGCGGGTGCGCGCCGACCTGCGGAAGCTCTTCGGATCGAAGAGCCGCGAGGAATGGGTGCGCTTCTTCGACGGGAAGGACATCTGTTTTTCGCCCGTCCTCTCGCTGTCCGAGGCGGTCTCCCACCCGAACGTGAAGGAGCGCGACATGGTCATCGAGGTGGGATCCCCGCTGGGAGGCAGGGAGAGGCAGCCCGGGCTTCCGATCAAGTTCCCGGGCACCGCGGCGGCTCCGCGGCGCTCCCCGTTTTTGGGGGAGCACGACGAGGAGATCCTGAAGGACCTCGGTTTCACGGCGCAACGGGTGGAAGAGCTTCGCAAAAAGGGCGTCATCCGGGGAGAGTGAGCAGGCGCCCGCGCCGGGGCGAATCCCCCGCGGCGGGGAACCATCGGAAGGGGTAGGGGCAT
>JBLNFH010000093.1:0-5538 GCA_050263475.1 Deltaproteobacteria bacterium | reverse complement strand
GAGTCCTCACGCATCCGTCGGGGCAGGCGACGCGGGTCTACGGGGATCTCCTCCTGGTGGGCGCCGCCGGTTGCTGGGCGGCGTACTCCATCATCTCCCGGCCGCTCCTCGCGCGGATCGGGGCGCTTCCGGCCACCGCCTGGTCGATGGCCGTGGGGAGCGCGGTCCTTCTCCTCCTCTCCACCCCGAAGCTTGCCGCGGTCCCCTGGGCAAGCCTGTCCCTCTCGTTCTGGCTCGTGCTGGCCTACCTGGCCGTCTTCCCGACGGTGATCGCCTACCTGTTCTGGATGGAGGGGATCCGGGTGATCGGTTCGGGGCCGGCGACCTCGTTCATGTTCCTGGCCCCGATATCGGCGTTGATCCTTGCGGCGCTGCTTTTGGGGGAACAGCCGACGCCCGTCCAGGGAGTCGGGGGCGCCGTGATGCTGTTCGGGGTGTGGTGGATCAACCGAGGATCGCCCTGATCCCCTCCGCCAGCCGGCGCACCCCTTCGGCGGCGGTCTCCGGCTTGAGGCTTCCGTAAGCGATCCGGAGACAGCACGCTTCCGTGATGCCGAAGGTGCCCCCGGGGATGACGGCCACCCGGTGTTCCCGGACCAGCCGCTCGGTCAGGAGGAGATCCCCCATCGCGGTGTGCACCTTCGCAAGGAGGTAAAATGCCCCCTTCGCCGGGGGAATCGTGAGGAGGCCGGAAAGGCCCGAGAGGCGGCCCATGACCTCGCGCCTCACCCGGTCGATGGTTCCCAGGTGCCTCCTGCAGTAGCCGCTCCCCGTGCGCAGCGCTTCCAGCGCGACCGCCTGTGAAACCGCGGGGGCGCATACGATCACCGTGTCCTGGATCTTGATCAGGTCGTCGAAGAGCCGCGCGGGGGCGACCAGGAAACCGATCCGCCAGCTGGCCATTCCGTACGCCTTGGAGAGGCTGTACAGGGAGATCGTGTGATCCTCCCCTCCCAGGGAGCCGGGGGAGAAATGCTCCGCGCCGTCGTACGTGAAGTACTCGTACGCTTCGTCGCTGATGTGGTAGAGCCCGCGGCGGGCGCACAGGCGGTTGATCTCCGAGAGCGCCTCCCGGGTATACACCACGCCGGTCGGATTGTTGGGCGACACCGTGACGACCGCGCGCGTCCTGGGCGTGATGGCGGCTTCGATCGCGTCCGGGCGCGGGTGGAAGTTCCCGTCCGTCGGCACGCAGACCGCCCGGCAGCTTGCCAGCGCGATCGCCATCTCGTGGTTGAAATAGTAGGGGGTGAGAAGGATGACCTCGTCGCCCGGGTCGCAGATCGCCAGGACGGCGTTGAAAAACGCCTGGTTCGCGCCCGCGGTGACGAGGATTCTCCGCTCGAAGGGGGCGTCGATGCCGTTTTCCGCGCGGAGCTTCTCCTCGAAGGCCTTGCGGAGTTCGGGAAGCCCCGCGTCGGGCTTGTACGGGTGGCTGCCGGGCGTCGATGCGAAGCTGTCCAGGACGCGCATCGCCTCGGGCGGGGGGCCGTAGTACGCCACTCCCTGGCCGAGGGAGATGGTTCCCGGGGTCTCCGCGATCCATCCCGCCACCGTCGGGATGATGGGAAGCTGGACGCCGGCTGCCCGGCGCGAGGGGGAAAAGGAATCCTCCACGGCGGATCATCCCCCCCCGGTTCCCTGCGCGTCCAGGATCCGCCGCTCGAACGTCATCGTCTCCAGGTCGCCGACGACCACGGTGAGGCCATCGGGCGACTGCCCCGGCTGGATGCAGACGGTGCGGCCGACCGCCGCCCTCCAGGTGCCGCTTACCTCGGGGGACTCGTGGATGTGCCCGTGAAGCGCGAGGAGCGGCTGGAGCTTTTCGAGGAACGCGAGCGTCGCCGGCGATCCCACGGCGGCGCCTCCGCGGCAGATGTCGAGCCCCAGCCCGGAGGGAGGCCCGTGGAGGACGTAGACGGCGCGGGCGGGGTCCCGCGGCTCGGGGAGCCGGGAGAGCTCCTCCTCGATCGTGGGAAGGGTCCTGGCGTACGCGGGCCAGTCGGGGATCTCCTCCCACCCGCCGGGGTTCGAGAGGATCCCCCGGCCGGACTGGGGGGGAAAGACAAATTCGCGCGCGTCCATCCGCGCGCGGTCCTTCAGGCGAAACGGGAAGTCCGTCACCAGGTTCATCCCGATGAAATCGTGCGGCCCGACGGCGATGCGCCTCCCGGCGAGATTCCCGACGAGAGGGTATTTCCCGCAGACGGCCTCGAACAGGGGGTCGTGCGCGCGCAGGTCGTCGTTCGCGGTCAGCCCCAGGTGCCGGATCCCGGCGGCCTGGTACCGCGCGAAGAGCGGGTCGAGGAATTCCCGGAGGAACCGCGCCTGTTCCTCGTGCAGCCTCCCGTGGGGGAACATGTCCCCGCCGTTGATGACCAGGCGCGCGTGCAGCTCCTCCGCCAGGTCGAGCGTGCGCTCGTACTTCCACCGGCTCCCGTGCAGGTCGGTGACGAAGAGGAACGTTCCCATGACGACGATTATAACCGGCCGGGGGGGCGCTCGATGTCGATGATCGTCACCTCGGGAGGGGCGAGAAAGCGCATCGGCGGTCCCCAGGTGCCCGTCCCCCTGCTGGTATAGAGGGCCGGCCCGCTCTTCGGCTCGTACAGCCCGGACAGAAGCGGGTAGAAGAGCCGGACCAGGAGCCGGAAGGGGAAGATCTGCCCGTTGTGCGTGTGGCCGGAAAGCTGCAGGTCGGCCGCCGTCCGCGCGGCGGCCGAGAGAACGGGGCGGTGCTTGAGAAGGAGCGTGAAGCGAGGGGAGGGACCGTTTCCCATCAGGTCGTCTTCCGAACGGCCCGCGGCCGGTCCGAAACTCCGGGCCGTCGGGTCGTCCACGCCGACGAGGCGCAAGGTGGTTCCGACCGCCGCGTCCTGTCCCCTCAAAACCGTGAAGCCGGCCCGGCGCGTGAAATCGAGCGAGGGGCCGATCCCCGCGTAGAACTCGTGGTTGCCGGTCACCGCATACTTGCCGAGCGGCGCGGGGATGTCCCGCAGGATCCCGGACAATCCGTCCAGGTGGTTGATCCGCCCGTCGACGAGGTCCCCCGTGGAGACGACCAGGTCCGGCTTCGCATTCCGGATCGCCTCAGCGATGGCGCGCGCCCTCCGGTGCCGGACGATCAATCCCAGGTGCACGTCGGAGATCTGCGCGACGCGAATCCGGCCGGTGTCCGCGGGAAGCTTCTCCGTCACGATCCGGAGGTGCTCCGTCCGAAGGTGCGAGGCCTCGAGGAAGGAATAGCATCCCAGCACGATGGAGAGGACCGCAAGGGACAGGAACGCGGGTCGGCCGTAGACGATGAGCCCGCGCGGCGCCGTGCCGAAGAAGGCGGTTGCGGCGCGGGTGGCAAGGTTCACCCCGTCCAGCGCGAGATTCGTCCAGGTGAAGAAGAAGAGCAGCCCCATCCAGACATACGCGACCCAGGAAACCCACCGGGAGGCTTCTTCCATCCCGCGCTCGGAAAGGAAATACACGATCAGGGGGCCGCACAGAAGCGCCGCCAGCACAGGCGCCGCGGCGAGCAGCGCCTTCCACCCGAACCCGAAGGCGGTCTGCGCCTTGTACAGCGCATAGGCGTGGGTCCCGCCGTAGACCAGGAAGAAGGTGAGAAGGAAAAGGGACAAGGGAAACCCTCCTTGGGGCGGCCGGGTTATGAGATAATTACGGCACCATTATGCAACGGGGGGGACATGCCGACCTACGAATACAAGTGCAAGAAGTGCGGGGAGTTCGAGACGGTCCAGAAGATGAGCGATCCTCCTCTCTCGAAATGCCCGACCTGCAAGGGGAAAGTCGAGCGCCAGATCGGGGGGACCGGCGGCTTCGTGCTCAAGGGGAGCAACTGGGTTTCCAAGATGTCCTCTACCGGAGACGACCCGAAAAAGATAACGGATCGTGTCATGAAGCAGACGGTTGGGGAAGTCGCCGAGGATATAGCGAAGCACTCCCGTACCCACTGAACACCTCCCGCAGCGCCCGCAGGGCCCGGGAAATCTCCTTCTCCCCGATCCCCAGGTGGGTGACCGCCCGGAAGAGGGGGAACCCCCGGTCGTCCAGGAGCACGCCGTGCTCTCCCAGAAGCTCCCGGAAAGCGGGCAGCCCCATCGACGGGGTTCTCCATCGGAACAGGACGATGTTGGTATCCACCGGAGCGTTGATGACCTCCACGCCGGGAATTTCCGCGAGCCCCGCGGCCAGCTTCCGGGCGTTCTCGTGGTCCTCCGCGAGACGCTCCACGTGGTTTTTGAGCGCGTACAGCCCCCCCGCCGCGACGATTCCCGCCTGCCGCATCCCCCCGCCGATCCGCAGGGCGACGCCCCGCGCCTCCCGCAGGAAATCGCGGGAGCCGAGAAGGACCGAGCCGACCGGGGCCCCCAGGCCCTTGGAAAGGCAGAACATCAGGGAGCTGGAAACCTTTCCGTAGGAAGCAAGGGATACGCCGGCCGCCACCGAGGCGTTGAAGATCCGCGATCCGTCCATGTGCAGCGGGAGGGACGCCTTGCCGCACATCGCGCGGATGCGCTTGAGCTCCTTCAGGGGAAAGACGGACCCTCCGCCCGCGTTGTGCGTGTTTTCGACGGTGACCAGCCGGACTTTCGATTCGGTGCGCCGGGGCGCCATGGCGATCGCCGATGCGACCTCCTCCTGCGTGAAGATCCCCCCGGGCGCGTCGATCCCGATGATGGCCACGGAAGCCATGTGGGAGACCGCGGGGCTTTCCCGTCCCGCGATGTGGGAAGCCGAGGACGCGACGATCACGTCGCCGGGGCGGGTCCAGACCGCCACCGCGCACAGGTTTCCCATCGTGCCGGAAGGAAGGAACATTCCCGCCTCCTTGCCGAAGAGGGCGGCCGCGTGCTCCTCGAGCGCGCGGACGGAAGGGTCCTCTCCGCGGCGGGAGTCCCCCACCTTTGCGCGCGCCATCGCCTTCCGCATCCCGGGCGTGGGGAGGGTCACCGTGTCGGAGCGCAGGTCGATTGCCGCCGGCATGGAAGCGTCAGGCGGCCGCGAAGATCGGTTCGGAGCGCGGAGCGCGGGGATGCAGCTCCACCAGTTCCCCGTTTTCCAGCGGGCGCCAGCCGGGTTCGTCGTCCATCCTCTCGCTCGCCGCGATGGCAAGGCCGGGTACAGCCTTCAGGAAAAGGGTATAGTACTCTTCGTTCCTCCGGCAGTTCCGCAGGGCGAACAGCGACTCCCCGGACGCGATCAGCAGGTTCGCCGCGGAGTAGTCCCCCACCAGGCCGGCGTCGCCTAAAATTCCCGCCAGCGCCTCGCGGAGGCGGGGGAAGGTCCGTTCTCCCCACCGGGCGGAAAGGATCTCCAGGAACACGAGCGTATCGCTCACATTGCGCCTGGAGGCCTCCTCGCTGATTCTCCCCTGGAAGGTCCCATTGTGGGCGAGAACCGTCCCCGAAGCGATGAACGGGTGGGCGTTTTCGGCATTGACCGTCGCGGGGTTGGAGGCATTTCGCACGTGCCCGATGAACCGGTCGGTCGTCACCCGGACTTCGGAAAACTTCGGGTCGGCGTTGG
>JBLNFH010000092.1:0-2853 GCA_050263475.1 Deltaproteobacteria bacterium | reverse complement strand
GGCGGCCATCCTCGTTCCGACGCTGTGGTCGGGGCTGACCTACCTGACGAAAGGGATTTCGGCCGGATGGGACGAGGCGTTCCACGCCCTGCTCCTGGGGATCGGGGATGCCACCCTGGCCGGTATCATATTCATCGCGGGATATTCGAGCTTCCGGTATCTTGCGCCGCTCCGCGTCCGGGTGTCGCACGCCTTGGCGGGGAGCGCGATCTTCCTTTTCCTTTTTTATGCGATCAAGGGCGGGTTCAGGTTTTATGTCAAGAGTTTCAGCAGGTTGAATCTAATTTACGGTTCCTTGTTCAGCATCATTTGCTTTATAATCGTGGCATACCTGTTCGCAGCCGCCTATCTCTTCTGCGCCAGCATTATCGGGACACTGGAAAAGAAGGAAGGGAAGGAAGTCTTCCCCGAACGGGAACCAGGTGCAGGTCCGGATGAGCCTACTGGCAGCCATTGACGTGGGGACCAACACGGTCCGCATGCTCGTCGCGAAACGGGACGGCGGCGCGCTGCGCCCGGTCGAACGGGGCCGGCGGATCACCGGCATGGGAAAGGCGATGCGGGCGACCGGGCAAATCGGCCCGAGAGAATTCCGGGAATCGATCGCCGCGCTCAAGGAGTTCCGCAGGCGGATGGATGCGCTGGGGGTGGACCGCTACCGCGCGTGCGGAACGGCCGCGCTGCGGGACGCCGCAAACCGCGCCGGTTTTCTCGAAGCGGCGAATGCGGCCGGCGTGTCGATCGACGTCATCTCCGCCGGGGAGGAGGCGAGCCGGACCTGGCGGGGGATCCACTGGCGCATCAGGAACGCCCCCGGCATCGTCGTCATGGATATCGGAGGAGGAAGCACCGAATTCATCGCCGGCCCGGGGAAAGGGGAATCGGTCAGCCTCCCGATCGGGGTGGTCGCCTCCTGCGACCTTCTGCCGATTTCGGACCCGCCGGAGCAATGGCAGGTCCGCAACCTCCGGTATTACTACGCCGAGCGGATTTCCTCCGGGACCGGCGCGTTGGGACGCCGCCGCTATCGTAAAATGGTCGGTACGGCCGGCACCTTCACGACGCTTGCCGCTCTCGACCGGAAAATGACGGTCTACAAGCCGGAAATCATCGACGGGCGCGCTTTCTCGCTGAAAAGGGTGAAATACTGGGAGGATCGCCTCTCGAAACTGACGGATGCCGGACGGCTGCGGCTGCGGGGGATGGAAAAGGGCCGGGAAAGGTATATCCTGCCGGGAGTTTGCCAGGCGGTTGCGGCCATGGAAAACTTCAGGGTGGATGAACTCATAGTGAGCGATGCGGGGCTGCTGGAGGGGATCCTCCTGGGGCTCCCGAAAGGAAAAGGAGAGAAGGGATGAGCGTGGTGCAGGGACAGATCGACAGCAGGCGGCTGGAGGAGGGATTGACGTTCGACGACGTCCTGCTGCTTCCGGGGGAATCGAAGGTCCTTCCCAAGGATACGGACATCACCGTGACGCTGACGCCGGATATCCGGTTGAACCTGCCCATCCTGACCGCGGCGATGGACACGGTCACCGAAGCCGACACGGCGATCGCCATGGCGCGGGAGGGGGGCCTGGGGGTCGTCCACAGGAACAACACCGCCGAGGAGCAGGCCGCCGAGGTCGACCGGGTGAAGAAGTCCGAGAGCGGCATGATCATCGATCCCATCACGGTGGACCCGGAACAGCGGGTGCACGAGGCGCTGGAAGTGATGAAGAAGTACCGGATCTCCGGGCTTCCGGTGACCCGGAACGGGAAGCTGGTCGGGATCCTCACGAACCGGGACCTGCGGTTCGAGACGAACTTCGACCAGCCGATCTCGAACGTGATGACCAAGGAGGACCTGGTCACCGTTCCGGTGGGGACGACGCTGGAGCAGGCCAAGGAGATCCTGCACAAGAACCGGATCGAGAAGCTGCTCGTGGTGGACAACAAGAACAACCTGCGCGGGCTCATCACGATCAAGGACATCCTCAAGATCAAGAAGTACCCGTTCGCCTGCAAGGACGGGAAGGGCCGCCTGCGGGTCGGCGCGGCCGTCGGCGTGGGAGCCGGCTGGGAGGAGCGCGTCGAACGGCTGCTCAAGGCGGGGGCGGATCTGCTCTGCGTCGACACGGCGCACGGGCATTCGAAGGACGTGCTCGACACCGTCCGTTCGATCCGGAAGAATTTCGGCGGCGTGCAGCTCATCGCAGGCAACGTCGCGACCGGGGAGGGGACGGAGGCGCTCATCAAGGCGGGCGTGGACTGCGTGAAGGTCGGGGTGGGGCCGGGGTCGATCTGCACCACGCGGGTCATCGCGGGGGTCGGCGTCCCGCAGATCACCGCGATCATGAAGTGCGCCCCCGTCGCGGAGAAGAAGGGGATCCCGCTCATCGCGGACGGGGGGATCAAGTACTCGGGGGACATCACCAAGGCGATCGCGGCGGGGGCATCCGCCGTGATGATCGGCGGGCTCTTCGCGGGGACCGACGAAAGCCCCGGCGAGCTCGTGCTCTACCAGGGCCGCTCCTACAAGGTGTACCGCGGGATGGGGTCCCTGGAGGCGATGAAGCGCGGGAGCAAGGACCGGTACTTCCAGTCGCACGTCGACGTGGAAAGCAAGCTGGTCCCCGAGGGGATCGAAGGCCGCGTGCCGTACCGCGGGCCCATCGCCAGCATGGTCTTCCAGCTGATGGGCGGCTTGCGGTCGGGGATGGGATACGTGGGAGCGAAGGACATCGCGGAGCTCAAGAAACGGGCGGTCTTCATCAAGATCACGGCGTCGGGACTCAAGGAGAGCCACGTCCACGACGTGATCATCACCAAGGCGATCGCGGCGGGGGCATCCGCCGTGATGATCGGCGGGCT
>JBLNFH010000091.1:0-5026 GCA_050263475.1 Deltaproteobacteria bacterium | reverse complement strand
TTCACGTTCCTTCCGTAAGCCGTGTGGCGAAGAACCGGGGAAGGCCCGCTTCCAGGATTTTCCGCCGGCACGCCTCGATGTCGTACGGCGTTCGCAGCCAGGATGCCTTGCGGATTCGCGTATCGTAGACGAGGTACGAGGCATCGGGGTTCCGGTCGCGGGGCTGGCCGACGCTTCCCGGGTTGAACAGGGCGGTTTCCCCGTCCTTCAAAACGTATTCGGACGGCGGAACGGAAACGGTGCTTCCGTCCCGCTGGCGGATGACGGCCGCCGGCACGTGCGTGTGGCCGAAGAACACGACCCGTACGCGGGGGTCCGCAGCCAGGGAGTCCAGTTCCTCGACCGCATCGTCCAGCGTGAAGAGGTACCGGTCGGGATCGGAAGGCGCCCCGTGCACCATCAGGAGCTCCCCCTCCACATCGAGACGGTCCGGCAGGGATTCCAGATATTCCCGCGACGAGGGGGACAGGCGGGCCGCCGACCATCGCGCCGCCACCAGCGCGGGGGCGTTGAAGAGCTCCCCATCCGACTTCCCGCAGGCGACGGCGTCGTGATTCCCCAGGATCCCCCCCGCCGTGCGCTCCCGCGCCCACTGCACGCATCGCTCGGGCTCCGCGTTGTAGCCGGCCAGGTCCCCGAGGTGGTAGATCCGCTCGACGCGATGCGTGTCGAGTTCCCGCGCCACGGCGGCCAGCGCGTCGCCGTTGGAATGGACGTCCGAGAGGATCGCGATCTTCAACCCGCGATCACCGCCCTCGATGCGACCCCCGACTTTCCCGGCAGGAGGCGGAGGCTTTTCTTCCTGGCCGAATAGGCCCGGACCAGGTCCATGAAGATCTCCAGCTCGTATCGCCGGTCCACGTGCGTGCCGTCGAAGTAGAGCACGCGGATCGGGAGCGCGTCGCAGTCGCGGGAGACGCGGGGGTACACCGCCTCCGACACGATCCCGTTCATGCAGGAGAAGGGGTTGATGTCGAGGATGCCGTCCACGCCTTTCCCGTGCAGGTATACCGTCTTCCCGACCGACAGCATCATCTCGCCCAGGGCGCCTTCGGGCGGCAGGTAGGGCCGCGCCATGTCGTAGATCACCCGGATGTCGTGGGGCTCTTCGTATCCCCGGAAATCGTCCTCGAACACGCCGAGGAGGACGTGCTCGTCCTTCCTCTGGAAGTGCCACTTCAGCCTGGCGCCGAACATCTCGAGGGAGAGGTGCCTGCGGAAGCGTTTCAGCATCCGGATCTGCTCGGCGTTGGTCGCCCACACCCATTCGCTCACGTCCGAAATCCAGCACTCCCCGCCGGCCTCCTCCACCTTGCGCAGCGCGTCGTCGTTGCTGAAGGCGTTCAGCCTGCAGAAAATCTCGCCGACCACACCGATCAGGGGCCGGGGCGACGAGAAATCCGCCGGGACGCGGTGCAGCAGGGCCCTTCCCTGCCGAACGCTCCCGGCGATTCGGGCAAGCTTGCTCGCGTGGCTCTCTCCCTGGACCTCCACCGCACGGCAAACCCCCTCGATCGCCATATCGAACGCTTCGTCCGCCCCTCCTTTTTCCTTCTCGTACGGCCGCAGCCGGAGGAGGAGCTTCTGGAGCAGGTCGCCCGCCACGACCGCCCGCCATGCGGTGCGCAGCAGCTCGTCCGCGTGCTCCCCGACTCCGGAGTAGCCGTCCCTGCATGTGGGCGACAGCAGCAGCACGTCGCCGAACCCCATCTCCCGGAAGACGATTTTCATGAAGGAGCCATACTGCCCGAACCGGCATGGCCCGTCGGAGGTCGGCATGAAGATGGCCATCTTCTCCGGCGGGATCTCGCTGTGCACCAGGAGCTTCAGCGCATCCCCCAACGTCACTTTCAGGGGGAGGCATTCCTCGCCCGAGGAGTAGCGCCCCCCCAGGACCATGGTTTCTTCGTCGGAAGGCGGCATCGTCCGGGCCTCGATCCCTACCGACCGGAACGCCGCCGCGATGACCTTGGACCCCGCCTCCGTCATTGTCGGGAAAAAGACCGTCCGCCCCTCGAGGGGAGACCCGCTCATGTTTCCGCCCACCAGCGCAATACCCCCTTGCTGTCGAGATATGCCTCGCACCGGGTCATGTACCCGGCATCGTTGCCGTGCCCGTCGAATTGCAGGGAAAGGTACGGGGATTCCGATGCCCGCGTGATGAAGTGACGGATGAAGGAATCCGGCCCGCACTTGAAATTCGTGATGTAGATCAGGTGGAACTTCGGCCGGGTCCGGCACCACCTCGCCGCCGCGATGATCTTCCTCCCGTAGTTCCAGAACATGTTGTCGTGCAGGTCCCGGATGTCGATGTCGTCCACGGGAAGGAAATCGATCGGGATGACGTTCGCGCCGTACTGGTCGCGCAGCTTGGCCGGGATGTTCAGGTTGATGTCGCGGTCGTACAGGTTGTACGGGCGTCCCAGAAGGACGATGGCGTTGGCTCCCGCCTTCTCCACCTCGGCCGTCGCCACGGCGCCCGCGCTCATCAGGAATTCGTGGAACGCGCGCTGCTCCCGGAAGCCGGCCCGGATGCCGTCCCGGACCTCGCGGCGGGTGACGCCCAAGGGGCCGAAGCACTCGAACAGGTCCTCGACGAGGTACTTCTCTCCGTCCCGGAAGCGCACCGTGGGGGAAAGGAGCTTCTGGCGCAGCTCCTTCTCCCACTTGGGGACCGCGCCCAGCACGAACGGCAGCGTCTGTCCCCACGGGCAGAAGTGGGATTCCGTATGCAGGTGCTCCGTTTCCGCGTTGATGATGTTGGGGACGAAAAGGAAATCGATCCCGTCCCGCAGGAGCGCCGCCACGTGGCCGTGGGCGACCTGGATCGGGTAGCACGGCTCGGCGACCGTCAGTTCGAACCCTTCCCGCGCGATCCTCTTGTCCGTCCTCGGGCTGACCTTCACCCCGAAGCCGACGGTCGAGAGGAACCCTTTCCAGAAGGGGAACCTCTCGAAATAGTACATCGCCCGCGGGACCCCGACCGTTCCCCGCGGGCCGCTCGACCCCCTCTCGACCAGGCGGTCAAGATATTCCGTCCGGCGCGCCTGCAGGTCGTCGATCACCGGGATCGCGTCGGTGCGTGCGGCCTTCCGGTATTTCTCCGAGCACTTGTCGCCCCAGTAGGTCTTCGCGCCCTCGACCTGGATCTCCTGCATGTCGCAGAAGTTGCTGCACCCCTTGCAGACGAACTCCCTCCTCCGGTAGTCCACCTTCCGCAGGTCGAAGCCGCGGAACCGGGTAGGCTGCCCGATCGCCTTCACCTTGTCGCGCGCGAGCAGCGCCATGCCGATCGCGCCGATGACCCCGTTGTGCGGCGGCACGATGATTTTCTTGCCCAGGACGTGGGAGAACGCGGCGGCCACGGCGTCGTTGTAGGCCGTTCCCCCCTGGAAATAGATGACGTCGCCGATCCTGCGGCCGCGTACCACGCGGTTCAGATAGTTCAGGACCACGGAATAGGCCAGGCCCGCCACGAGATCGACCTTTTCCACCCCCAGGTGGAGGAAATTGTTCAGGTCCTGCTCCATGAACACGGTGCACCGCTCCCCCATCCGGACAGGAGCCTTCGAGGAAAGCGCTAGCTCCGCGAACTCCCCCTTGATCCGGATGCCCAGCCGCTCCGCCTGTTCCTCGAGGAAGGACCCCGTCCCGGCGGCGCAGGCGTCGTTCATCGCGAAATCCACCACGACCCCGTTGGATAGGCCGATGAACTTGGAGTCCTGCCCCCCGATCTCGAAAATGGTGTCCACCTGCTGGTCGAAGAAACGCCGGCTGATGAAGGTGGAGCCGGTCTTATGGGCCGTGATCTCGTCCTGGACCGTGTCCGCGCCCACCAGCTCCCCGATGAGCTCCCGCCCCGAACCGGTGGTGCCCACCCCGCGGATCTCCAGGGTATCGCCGAATTCCTCCCGGAGGTCCCGAAAGCCGTCGGTGACCACCTGGACCGGGCGCCCCTGGGTGCGGACATAGATTTCCTTGATGAGGTTCCCATTCCAGTCGACCAGGGCGAAGTTGGTGCTCACGGAGCCGATGTCGATCCCGAGAAAGACTTCCGGTTTCCCCTCGATCCGCGGTGGAGGCTCCACGCGGTCCCGGAGAAACACGACGTTGTCCGTGGACAGCTGCGGCCAGGAGGTAAAGCTTGCGGGGGCATCCGTTTCGGGTTCGGAGGCGGCGATCTCCGCGTTTGCGGCATACCGATCCGCCGCCGGTGCCTCCGCCGCCGCCAGCGCGGCCCCGATGGCGCTCAGGTGCGCAAAGGCAGGGGAAACGAGAACATCCCCGGCGGCAAAACCGAAGGCGTCGCACACCGCCCGGACCACGCCCCGGTTCGCGAACAGTCCGCCCGCGAGCACCACTTTCGGGGCCGGGTCCTTCCCCTTGTTGATGTTGCTCTTGAAGTTGCGGGCCACCGCCTCGCACAGCCCCTTCAGGATCTCCTCGGGGGAGAATCCCTTCTGCTGGGCATGGATCATGTCGGTCTTGGCGAACACCGAGCAGCGTCCCGCGATCCGGGCAGAAGTCCCGGCGCGGACGACCATCTCCCCGATATCCTCCACGGCCAGCCTCATCCGGCTGGCCTGCTGGTCGATGAAGGAGCCCGTCCCGGCGGCGCAGTCCCCGTTGGTGTCGTAGTCCTTGACGCGGACCGTCTCCCCTTGGCCGCCGGGCTCGAGCCGTATCACCTTGGAGTTTTCCCCCCCCATCTCGAAGATCGTGCGCGCTTCCGGATGGACCGAGGCGACCGCCTTGACCAGGCAGCGGAAATCGTTTTCATAATGGGCCGACAGCTTCTCCGCGAGATGCTTGCCCGCCTTCCCCGTGACGGCCACCCCGGCTACGCGGGAAGCGCCCAGCGTCTTCAGCCAATGGCGCAGCCGTTGCGGCACCTTCCGGTTCCTGTCCCCGAGAAGCCGGTCGTAGGAGAGAAGGTACGCCTTCCCGCCTCCCGGCAAATCGATCGGGTCCCGGTTCTGGAATGCGCCGAGGACCTCCTCGGATACCGGCCCCTCCCCCGGAGGCA
>JBLNFH010000090.1:0-9987 GCA_050263475.1 Deltaproteobacteria bacterium | reverse complement strand
GCCATGGAGGCCGGGGATATCGTCCTGATGAGCGGCGACCTGGGCGGGGTTCCCTCGGCGGTTCGTTTAAGCCGCGCCACTCTCCGCAATATCCGGCAGAACCTGTTCTGGGCGTTTGCCTACAACGTGGTGCTCATCCCCGTGGCGGCAGGGGTCCTCTATCCCTCGCACGGGGTGCTGCTGAACCCGATCCTGGCCGCCGCGGCGATGGGGTTTTCTTCCGTGACGGTGGTGTCGAACGCCCTCCGGCTGCGTCGTTTTCGGGTGTAAATCCGTCTCCTTTTCCGCTCTTCATTTCTTCCGCCGGGGAGGCTATCATGAGCGGAAAATGAGTTTATCCGAGTTTTTCACTTCCCTTCCCGGCCTCTACGCGACCCAGGCCTTCTTTCACTCCCTGGTCGCCGCCGCCGTCGTGGAAATCGCCATCGTGAGCTTCCGGATCGCCAGCCCGATCGTCCGGCTGCGACTGCTTCTGATCTCCATCGTCTTCCCGGTCTTCTCCTACCCGCTGTACCAGCTGGCCGATCCCGGCAGGGGGTCGGTCTACTTCCGGATGAACGCGCTCTTCGACAGCAGCCGGTGGATAAACGTCGGGTTGCCTTGGGACGTGCCTCTTGGCGCGATCCTGCTCCTCATCTTCTCGATCACGGCGCTGGTGTTTCTCGCCCAGGAGCTTCTGCCCATCCTCCGGCACACCTTCCTGTCCAGGAAATACGGCCCCCCGGGCGAACTGCGGGAGGGCGGCGACACGGCGGTGCGGGCGGTCCTGGAGCCGCTGCCGGTAGAGAAGCCGGAGACGCATATCCTCGAGGACGAGGACCCGGTCCTCTTCTCCTCCACGGGGAAGAAGGCCTCCATCTACCTGTCCTCGGGCCTGCTCAAGGTGCTTCGCGCGGAGGAGCTGCAGGCGGCCCTGGCCCACGAGATCGCGCACATCATGAGGAGCCGGCGGCCGTTCCTCCTGCCGGTGTTTTTCGTCCGCATCGTCATGTTCTTCAATCCCGTCGCCCTCGTCGAGTTCCGCCGGTCCGTGCAGGAGGACGAGAAGATCTGCGACGAGATGGCCGCTTCCTTCACGAAAAAACCGCTCGAGCTGGCCGGCGCCCTGCGCAAGCTGTACCTGGACCCGGGGTCCCCGGAACAAGCCGGGACCAACGGGGGAGGCCGCGTTTCGGACCGGATCGAGGAGTACAGCCACCGGCTGAACATCGAGAGCAGGATCGCCCGTCTCGAAACCGGTTCCGGGTCCCCGTCCGGCGGGGATTGGCCGGTGTTTCTGCTGACCCTTTGCGTCGTCGTCGTGATCGACTATTTCGTCGTGTGACACGGAGAGACCCCATGCAACGGAAATTCTCCAACTACCTGCTGTTCGCCGCCGCGGTCGTGTTGCTCGCGGGCGGGCTGAAGCTTGCGGGCTGGCTGCCGATGCTGACGCAGAGGGACCTGATGCGGAAGTACGCCAGCGTCGAGGACGTGAGGGCCGAGCTTTCCATCCGCGAGATTCACGTCCCGTCGTACTTCCCGCAGAACCTTTCCTGGCCGCCCTCCACGGTCCTGGCGCAGGGAAAGCCTTTCCCGGCCCTCATCATGGAGTTCGAACAGGCGGGAGGAAAATCCGCGGGGCTTGTCATCTCCCAGTCGCGCTCCGCCTCGTTCCGCACCGACGGCAGGATCCGGATCGCCCAGCTCAAGGAAAAGGTCGATTATCCGCTGAAAGGCCGGGTGGCCACGCTGGAAGTGGGGACGTGCGGCAACGGGGAGCCCTGCTCCCGGGTCTCCTGGACGGAAGGAAATACCTATATCACCGTCTCCGCGCGCTCCACGCCGTTGGAGCTGATCAAGGTGGCGGAGAGCATGCTCCGATAACCAGTCGATAACGTTCAGGATCTTCCCTGCCTCTCCGCTTCCGGCGCCCGTTCCCATCGCCATCCGCCCACGGGCAGTCACACGCGCCTACGGCTTTCGCCGCCGTCGAATAGGTACTCTTTTCCCGAAATCTAGGTAGTTCTACCGATTGTTGCGGACCATGGCCTCTCCTATAGTGGGCACCATCAAGGGAACGTTGCCGGTAACCCGCAAGACCGCAAGGAGGTGAGGCAGATGCAGAAATTCACCGGCGGACAAGAGGTCGGGATAGGCACCTACTGGGAATCGGGCACCGGACGTCTGGTGGAGATGAAGAAGGAAGGCGTGCTCCCGGGAAACCTGGAGTCGACATACAGCCGCCTCCCCTTCGCCATCCTGTTCGTCTACGGGATCGTCTCGGGAGGGCTGTACATCGTCTTTCTGCCCGTCACCATCATCGGCTTGTCGCTCTACCTGCTGGGTCACAGGATTTTCGGGGGCGTGATCGCCCAGCTCCGGACGAGCGTGTCGTTCGGGTGGCGGCCCACCGAGGCGTACCTGGCGGGGAAGAACCGGAAGGACAAGAACGGCAGCGGCACGAAAGAATAACCGACAAGGGGAGGACGCCATGCACACGCTCATCGACTTCACGACGCACGTCAAAGGGGTGGAGTACATCATTTCCGTCCTCGCGATCACCGGGTACATCCTCTATGCGGAGATCCTGAAGCCGAAACCCTTCAAGACCCTGAAGCAGTCCGCCGGCGAGGAGCTTACGCACCTGCGGACCTCGGGCTACCGGAACGCCTGGCGGACCGTCGGAAGACTGGCCTCGACGCCCTTCATCGGGCTGGCCTACGTGATCGCGCTTCCCTTCGTCTTCGCGTACACCCTCGCCGCGGAACTGGCGGGCATGGCGGCGGAGGGGCTCGAGAAGGCCTTCGGGGCGGCGGGAAAGACCGCCTTCTTCGGATGGCGGCCGGTCGAGGCGTACCTGGGAGGCCGGAAGAACAGGAAGAAGGGGAAGTCCGAAGCGAAGCGGAAGGAGCCCAAATCGTGAAGAACGCAACCGTCGCCGTGATGGTCATTGCCCTCTGGGTCGGGATCTCCGTCGCCGGGGAAAAGGCAGGGGTGGGGAATGTGCCGAAGGTTCTCCTGCTGGGAAGCCTGTCCAAGGTCTACGAGCCGGTGCGGTTCAACCATTCCGGCCACGTCTCCACGGCCGGGGGATGCGCCGACTGCCACCACCAGCACGGCTCGATGGACGTCCAATCCTGCACGGGATGCCATCGGATCGACCCCTCTACGTTCAAAAAGAGCGTGAACGCGGGCATGCTCCGGCCCTGCCGGGAGTGCCATCCCGCATCCGTCAGGACCGGGGCCGGCACCGGCCGGCCGACCCTCAAGGCGGCCTACCATCAGGCCTGCTTCAAATGCCACAGGGGAGACGTGGGCACCGTCGGGAAGGACCCGAAGGGGTGCACCGAGATGTGCCACCTCCCGGCGGCGCAAGCGAGGTTCCAAGAGAAAAAGTGAGAAAACCCCTTTACAGGGGATGAGGAGGTTCTCCGTGGCTGACATCCCGAAACGAAACATCCCGGGAGACAACGTCCCGGAAGAGCAGCATCCGTCGGCGAAGAACGAGGAAGCGGGAAGGGTAACGCTCAGCCGGAGGCGGGTGCTGCAGACCCTTGCGGCCGCCGGCGGGGCCACCCTGGTCGGCGCATCGGCGGAAGTGTTCGCCGACAACAAGATCAAGGGATGGCCCGACCGCAAGGGGATGCTCACGGACCTGACCGAATGCGTCGGCTGCCGCACCTGCGAGAAGGCGTGCAACCAGGCGAACGGGCTGCCGGAGCCGGAGGTCCCCTTCGACGAGAAGTCGGTCTTCGAGAAGAAAAGGCGGCCGACGGCCTCGGCCTACACGGTGGTCAACCGGTACGAAAACCCGAAATCCTCCGACAAGCCCCTGTATCGCAAGGTGCAATGCAACCACTGCAACGAGCCCGGGTGCGCCTCCGCCTGCCCCGTGCGGGCCTACACGAAGACCCCCGAGGGGGCGGTGCTCTACAACAAGGACGTGTGCTTCGGCTGCCGCTATTGCATGGTCGCGTGCCCCTTCTACGTCCCGGCCTACGACTATGCCAGCGCGCTGGATCCCCGGATCGTCAAGTGCACCATGTGCCACGGCCGGGTGAAGAATGGGGGGATACCGGCCTGCGCCGAGGCCTGTCCCGTGGGGGCGGTCACCTTCGGCAAGCGGTCGGACCTCATCAAGGCGGCGAGGGAACGAATCCGGAAGAACCCGGACCGGTACGTCGACCACATCTTCGGCGAGTACGAGGTCGGTGGGACGAGCTGGCTGTACCTGTCCGGGGTTCCCTTCGACCAGATGGATTTCCCCGCGAACCTCGTGGAGAAGCCGCTCGTCGAGCAGACGAAGGGGTTCCTGTCCGCCGTGCCCCTGGTCCTCACGATCTGGCCGGCTCTCCTGGGAATGTGCTACGCATCCACCCGGAACAAGGAGGGGAAGGAATGAAGGAGGACATCATCGCGAAAGAGGCCGGCTTTCCCGGGCGCTTCACCGACAAGCTGCTGATGGGGATGCCCCTCTCCGAATATGCCAGAACGCTCATCACGCCGTTCAACGTCGTTGCGATGATCATCCTGTGTATCGGCTTCCCGCTGATCGGGGTCCGCTTCGCGAAAGGCCTGGCGGCGGTGACCCACGCCTCCAACGAGTACCCCTGGAGCATCCTGCTCGGATGGGGGCTCTTCTCCGGCGTCCCGCTCTCGGCGACGGGGTACGTGATGGCGACCGCGGTGTACATCCTGGGGTATAAAAAGTATCATTCCCTGGTGAGGCTCGGGGTCCTGACCGGATTCATGGGCTACCTGTTCGCGGTCATCTACCTCCTGATCGACATCGGCCGCCCCTGGAGGATCTACTACCCCATGGCGGTTTCCTATGGTCCCACATCCGTTCTCTTCCTCGTCGCGTGGCACGTCGCGACCTACCTCACCGTCCAGCTCCTGGAGTTCAGCCCGGCGATCCTGGAGTGGATCCAGGCGCGGAGGACGCGGAAGTGGGCGATCATGATCACCATCGGGATGACGGTGGGCGGCGTGATCCTCTCCACGCTCCACCAGTCCGCCCTGGGCGCCCTGTTCCTCCTGGCGCCGGGGAAGGTCCATCCCCTGTGGTACTCTCCCTTCCTCCCCGTGTTCGCCTTCATCTCCAGCATCTACGGGGGGCTCTGCATGGTGATCGTCGTGAGCACCGTGGCGGCGAAGTGGCTCCGGGAGAAGGCCGACCACCAGTTCCTGTCGAACCTTGACCCGCAGACCGTCGGCCTCGGGAAGGCGGCGTGCATCGTCATGTTCGTCATCTTCGTGCTGAAGCTGATCGGGGTGGCCCACGACGACAACTGGGCGCTGCTGGGCACCCCGTACGGCCTCTGGTTTCTCGCGGAGATCCTCCTGTTCATCCTCGTCCCCGGGATCGTCCTTACCGTGGGCGTGAAAAAGGGGAGTGCGACCATCGTCCGGTGGGGCGCGTTGTATGCCATCGCGGGGATCATCCTGAACCGGCTCAACGTCTCCATCCTCATGTTCAACTGGAACCTCCCGAACCACTTCCGGCACATCGTTCCCCCGGCGAGGGAGGTCGCCATCGTCCTTTCCATCATCACGTTCCATATCCTCCTGTTCCGCTGGATCCTCAACCGCATGCCCGTGCTTCGGGAGGACCCGGACTTCCCGGAGGGGCACGGATGACGTGATGGCTCCCTTGTCTCCCCAAAAGGAGGGACGCGAATGAAAAAGGGGATGAAGCTGGCCCTCGGGCTGGCGGTTCTCCTGATGGCAGCCGCGTCCCCGGCGGTGTACGCCGGGGACGCGGAGCTTTCCGCCGAATCGTTGAAATGCCTGCAATGCCACGAGAAGAAAGGCACCTTTTTCAAGTTCGGAAACGGGGACAAGGTTCAGACGTACGTAAGCCCGGCGAAATACAAGAGTTCGGTCCACAGCTCCCTTACGTGCACCCGGTGCCACACCGACTTCTCGACGGACGCGCATCCCGCCCGCCGGTTTGCCACCAGGGACCAGTACCGGATACGGGCCTCCGCCGTCTGCCGGGGATGCCACACGGCCGAGCAGATCAAGGCCAAGCCGATCCACGCGAACCTGCTGCTCCGCGAGAAGGAGGGGATCTCCTCCATCTGCACGGACTGCCACGACGCCCATTCCGGGAACCCCGTCGCGGGGGGGAAGGTCATCAAGGGCGAAAAGCAGTATTGCATGAGCTGCCACCAGCACGAGATGTCCATGACGTGCCGGAACGACGAGAAGATCCCGCTCACGGTCGAGATGTCGACCGCGGAAGACAACGCCCACGACAAGCTGCGGTGCTCGGACTGCCATTACGGCTTTTCCTCGGAAGAGCACCCCAAGCGGAACTTCCGGAGCCGGAGGGACTACACGATCACCGCATCCGAGAGCTGCCGCAGGTGCCACTTCGACAAGTACACGAAGACCCTGGACAGCGTCCACTACACGGTCCTGAGCCAGGGGAACCTGTCGGCCCCGGTGTGCAACGACTGCCACGGCTCCCACGCGATCCACCATATCACCCGGGGGGTGAAGGGAAGGACGATCACCACCCAGAAGTGCCGGAAGTGCCACCCCGGCGTCTACGAGGTGTATGCCAAGAGCGTCCACGGCAACGCCCTCTTCAACGAGCAGAACCAGGACGTCCCGGTGTGCATCGACTGCCACACGGCGCACAACATCGACAATCCGCTGACGCTCGAGTACCACGAGAAGATCCCCCAGATGTGCGGGAACTGCCACGCGAACCCGGCGATCGTCAGCAAGTACGGGTTGTCCACGGGAGTCCTGAACGCCTACCTTTCCGACTTCCACGGGGTCACCCTCGGGTTGTACCGGAAGCAGCGGGAGCAGCTCTACAAGCCGGCCAGGCCGATCGCCGTCTGCACGGACTGCCATGGCACCCACAATATCACCGGCGCCGCGAGCTCGGACCCCGTCGTGGTCAAGGCCAACCTCGTCAAGCGGTGCCAGAAGTGCCACAAGGACGCCAACGAGAATTTCCCCAACGCCTGGCTGTCGCACTACAAGCCGTCCCTTTCCAAGTATCCGATGATCTTCCTCGTCAACACGGCCTATCGGATCTTCATCCCGCTCATGGCGCTGGGATTCGTTCTGCAGATCTTCCTGCACATCTGGCGATACGCGGTCAACCGGTGACAACGGTTCGGAACGAGGGACGGGGGCGCCGATGGAGACGGGAAAGAACAAGTTGAAGAGGTTCAGCGGGTACCGGATCCTGGAGCACTGGGGGATCATCCTCTCCACCGTCGTCCTCTTCGCGACAGGGCTGTGCCAGCGGTTCTGGTACGTCGATTCCGCCCAGTGGTTCATCCTGAAGATGAGCGGGATCGACAACGTCCGGCTGATCCACCGATGCGCGGGGATCCTGTTTTCCTTCGAGCTGGTCCTGCACATCGCGGTCGCGGTCGGCGGGGTCGTCCGCGGGATGTGGGGGCCGTCCATGTTCATCAAGAAGGGGGACCTCCAGGACGCCATCCACAACATCCGGTACTACTTCGGACTGGAGGAGCATCTTGCCCGGTGCGACCGCTACGACTACATGGAGAAGTTCGAGTACTGGACGATCCTGGTGGGCGGGGTCCTGATGATGGGAACGGGGGCCGTCCTGTGGCTGCCCACGGTCTTCACGCGCCTTCTGCCCGGGGAGACCATCCCCGCCGCCAAGGCGCTGCACTCCAACGAGGCCCTCCTCATATTCCTCATCAACGCGATCTGGCACATCTACAACGCGATCTTCAGCCCGGAAGCGTTCCCGCTCGACACGACCATCTTCACGGGAGAGATCTCCCGCGAACGGATGCTCCGCGAGCATCCCATCGAGCTCGCCGCGATCGAGGGGGTGGACGTCGAGGAACTGCTCGGGAACGGGCGCAAGGAGACCGCCGCCCTCAAGCCCGGCGCGGAGCCCGGGATCCCATGAAACGCCGTTTCCCGGATGCGCGGAAAGCCGGGAAACGGAAACCGTTGACGGAGTTGCCCAATGTGATTACATTGGCGATGGGCGATTTACCCGTGCTTCCGGCGGTTCAACCTGTCAACCGGCCTGCGAAGGAAACGAGGGACCCTCCCCTGGCGCCCGGAACGTGAAGAAGCGAATCATCGTCCTGCTGATCCTGAACATGAGCATCATCCTGGTGAGCCTCGGCGTCATCAGCTACCTGAGCGTAAACGCCAGCATCAAGCGCTCCCTGGAGAGCCGGCTAGCCCTCGCCAACATCATCGGCAAGTACGTCGACTACGTCCTCGAGAGCAACCTCAAGCGGCTCTACGACATCTCGCTCTCCGGCAAGGTGGACCTGGAGGACTCCGATTGGGAGCCCGAGAAGAAGGCCCTCAAGGCGGCGATCGACTACTCGATCTTCACCGGCAGGGTCTTCCTGCTGGACCGGTACGGAAACATCGCAATCTCCTACCCGCACCAGGAAGAGGACAAGGTCAACCTGCTGAGCATCCCTTACGTCAGCAAGACCCTCACGGAGCTCAAGCCGGTCATCTCGGACATCTATACGATCACCCCCACCCGGAGGAAGGTCATCTTCGCCCTGGTCCCCTTGCGGAACAAGAACGGGGAGATCGTCGGAGCGGCAGGCGGCGAGATCGACCCCACGAACTACCTGCTGGCGCAGATCATCCGCACCATCCCGACGGGATCCGACACCTTCATCGAGCTGGTCGACAGCCGGGGGATCATTATCGCCTCCAACGACCCCAGGCGGATCCTCACCTGCAGCGAGCGTTACAAGTTCCTGGGAAATCTCATGACCGAGAAGAAGGCGACGGTCCTCAACTGCCACCGGTGCAAGGAGAGCGCCCCCGACAGCGGGAGGGAAAAGGACATGCTGGCGTTCGCCCCCCTCTCCATGGCTCCCTGGGGGGTCATCGTGAGGGACCCGCAGGAGGCGGTGTTCCTGCCGTCGGTCCACCTGCGGGAAGGGTTCGTCGTCTTGAGCGTCATCTCCATCATCACCGCGACCCTGCTCGCCATCGGGCTCTCCCGGAGCATCGTTCGGCCCGTGCGGTCGCTGATCACCGCGACGCAGCGGATCGCCCGCGGCAATCTCCGGGACCCGATCCAGGTTTCCACGATGGACGAAATCGGGACGCTGAGCCAGAGCTTCGACGAGATGCGGATCAAGCTCGCCGAGTCGCTGGAGAGCATCCAGTCCTACAGCGTCGAGCTGGAAAGCCGGGTGGCGGAGCGGACGAAGGAGCTGAACCGCAGCAAGGAGAAGCTGGCGACGCTGCTCCGGAAGGTGTTCACGGCGGGCGAGGAGGAGAGAAAACGGATCGCCCGGGAGCTGCACGACGACACGAGCCAGTCCCTGAACGCCATCCTGATCGCGCTGGACTCGATCGTCATCCACTTCTCGGAGTACGATCCCGTCCGGAAGCAGATGAAACAGATCCGGGAACAGTGCATGACGATGCTGAAAGGCCTCCACGTGATGATCAAGGATCTCCGTCCGCCCATCCTGGACGACCTGGGGCTGGAGTCCGCGATCCGTTGGGTCCTGGAGAAGCATATCGGGGAGAGGGGGATCCCGTTCCAGTTCCGCACGAGCGGCAGCCGGGAAAAGCTGAAAGACCGCGCCCGCGGCGTGCTGGATTATTCGAAGATCGAGCTGGCGCTGTTCCGGGTCGTGCAGGAATCGATCATCAACATCAGCAAGCACGCCGACGCGAGGCACGTGGCGGTGTCCGCGGCGTTCGGCGACGCGGGGATCGAGCTTTCGATCGAGGACGACGGCAAGGGGTTCGATGTGCGCAAGGCGACCGACGCCGACCGGGAGGACACGCACCTGGGGCTCGGTCTGGTAGGGATGGAGGAGCGGGTGCGCCTGCTGGACGGCAAACTTGCGATCTGGTCGGAACCGGGCAAGGGGACTAGGATCCAGGTGTTCATCCCCGTCCCGACCTGACCGGGGCCGGCGGGTATTTTCGGAGAGGCGAGGTAGAGATGGCGAAGATCCGGATTCTCGTAGCGGACGACCACGCCCTGGTGAGGGAGGG